>NZ_DBHHEV010000023.1:15455-28129 GCF_057238965.1 Peptidiphaga sp. | reverse complement strand
CGTGGTGATCGGCCTGGTCATCGTCTGGCAGGTCTGGTGGACCGACATCATCGCCGGCCAGGAACAGGAAGAGCAGATTGCGCGCGTCAAAGGCCAATGGGGCAGCCAGAACGAGACGAAGATCGGCAGGGCCCGCACCGACCCGCCGCCGGCGGTCGAGCACGTCACCGGGATCGGCGACGTCGAGGGGATCATGTACATCCCGAAGTTCGGCAAAGACTACGAGCACTCCATAGAGTACGGGACGTCGCTCAGCCAGGTTCTCGACAAGGGCGCCTTCGGCCATTACAAGGACACCGCGTACGTGGGAGAGGTCGGCAACTACTCCTTGGCCGCCCACCGGCAGACTTACGGCGCGCCGATGCGCAACGTCGACAAGCTCAAGGCCGGCGACCCCATCATCGTAGGCACGAAAGACGCCTACTTCGTCTACTACGTCAACTCTTCGTATGTGGTTTCGCCCAACGACGTCGACGTCGTGGCGCCCGTTCCAAAACAACCTGAGACAAAACCCACGGAACGACTCATGACCATCACCACCTGCCATCCGCCTTTCGTCTCCGACAAGCGATGGATCATCCACGCGAAGTACGACCACTGGGTCGCGCGAAGCGACGGAATACCAGCGGAAATGAAGTAGAGAGGAAACCGACGTGTACTCATGGATCTGGCGCCACCTGCCCGGGCCCGCATGGCTGCGGTTCTTCGAGGCTCTCGCCCTTCTGTTCGCTGCGGTCGCGGTTCTGTTCACCTGGGTCTATCCCTGGGTTGCCGACACCTTCCCCGCCTTCGACAACACGGTGGGCTGATGGCGAAGCTTCTGGTCATCGACAACTACGACAGCTTCGTCTACACGCTCGTCGACTATCTCCGCCTGCTGGGCGCGAGCGCCACGGTGGTCCGCAACGACGTCGTGGATCTGGCTTCCATCTCCTCCTACGACGGCGTGCTTGCCTCGCCCGGCCCGGGAACCCCGGCCAAGGCCGGGGCGACCGTCGCCGCCGTCGAGCAATGTGCGCAGACCAAGACCCCCATGCTGGGCGTGTGCCTCGGGCATCAGGCGCTGGCCGAAGTCTTCGGCGGGGTCGTCTCGCATGCGCCGACGCTGGTGCACGGGAAGACGTCCGTCATCCGCCACAACGGCAGAGGGCTCTTCGAGGGGCTTCCCTCGCCGCTTACGGTCGGAAGGTACCATTCGCTGGCGGCCGAGCCGGACACGGTCAGGGAGCTTGTCATCACCGCCCGCACCGACGATGGGATCGTCATGGGCGTCGAGCACTCCGAACTTCCCCTATGGGGCGTGCAGTTTCACCCCGAATCGGTGCTGACCCAGGGCGGGCATCGGATGCTTGCCAACTGGCTGGCGGCGTGCGGCCAGCCCGAGGCTCTCGAAGCGGCGCACGGCAAGGCGCCCCTTATACGATTCGAGGAGCGGGCCTCCCAGGGCTGTTGAACGGGCCCGCGCAGACTCACTTTCTAGCGGGAGCTTCTCGGCACCGAAATCGATGCGGTGACGGCGCGCGCTTGAACAATGAAGGCGGGGCCGAACCAGTTTGGTTCGGCCCCGCCTTCATTCACAGCCCGTGTGTGCCGGCCCGACCAGCGTTTCGGCCCGACTTCGGCCCGGCGTGCGTGAGCCGACCCGCCTATCCAGCCCCGGCACGGCACGAGCCGCTTTCGCAGCTCGCCTCCCGCTCGCCGGCGCTTGCCGCGCAGGAGGAGCGGGAGGGAGGCTTTTAGCCGCCCGTCGCCGTGGGCGCGACCGTCGGCACATCAGTTGGGGGCGGCGTCGTCGGGTTGTTGTGAGTGGGGCTCTGCGTCGGCGCCGGCGTCGTCGGGTTGTTGTGAGTGGGGCTCTCCGTCGGCTGTTGGATGTTCGTCGTGTACTTGCCGACTTGAAGAGTGACGTTGCCCGCGCCGTCGGTCTTTCTGCCGATGACCTTCCCGTCTTCGGCCTCGGAATAGACCGGAACGTAGGTCACGTTCACCTTGTATCCCGCGTTTTCGAGCTTCTTCTGCGCCTCTTCGGCCGAAAGATTCGAAACGTTGGGAATGTCCGAGTCGCCGCCGCCGGAGACCTTGATGTCCACGGTCGACCCCTCTTCGACGGACTCGCCCGCTTCGGGCGACGTCGAAACGACGGTGCCGCTTGTGGCTGAGTTGCCACTCGAATTGGTGATCTTACCCACCTTCAAGCCGGCTCTGTCAAGCTTCCTCTTCGCCTGGTCGAGGCTTATTCCGGTCACGTCGGGGACGGTGATCTCGGAGTTGCCGGACGAGAAGTGGACGGTGATCTTCTCCCCCTTGCTCACCGTCGATCCGGGGGAAGGCGACGAGCTGACGAACTGGCCGGCCTTGACCGTGTCAGAAGCCTGGTCGCTGCCCTTGACGAAAACGAGCCCTTCCTCCTCAAGCGCCTTCTTGGCCTGCTTTTCGGTCATGCCGGTGAGCTTGGGAACGGTCACCTTGTCGGTGCTGTCGGCGGATGCCGTGTTCGTTGGCTTCGGGTCGGGGCTGTCGCCCGAAAACAGCGCGTAGAGTCCGATGACAGCGGCCATGGCGAGAAGGACTCCGGCGATCCACATCATCTGGCGGTTTCGCCTGCTGTTGTTCGTCCCACCTGAGCCTACGGCCGGTTGAACGCCCGTTTGCCCCGAGGAAATGACGGGGGCCGAGGTCGAAGTCCGCGGAAGCGCCGTCGTCGCCTGAGTGGCGGGGGTCGGCGGATTCACCGGCATTGGCACGGTCTTCATGGCCGCCGTGACGGCGGGGGCGTTGACTCCCTCGCCGCGGGCCGCCGAAAGAAGGTCGCTCCTGAACTCCGCGGCGTTCTGGTAGCGCTCATCGCGATTCTTGGCCAGGGACTTCATGACGACCCGGTCGATCGTGTCCGGGATGTCGGGGAACATCTCCGAGGCCGGCTTGGGCGCTTCGGAGACGTGCTGGTAAGCCACAGCCACCGCCGAATCTCCGGTGAAGGGAGGCTTCCCGGTCAGAAGCTCGTAGAGAAGGCAGCCGGTCGAATAGAGATCGGACCGGGCGTCGACGACCTCGCCGCGAGCCTGCTCTGGCGACAGGTATTGCGCGGTTCCCACAACAGAGTTCGTCTGGGTCATCGTGGCCGCGGAGTCGGCGATGGCTCGCGCGATGCCGAAATCCATGACCTTGACTTTGCCGTCCGGTGTGAGCATCACATTGCCGGGCTTGATGTCCCTGTGGATGATGCCTTCGTGGTGCGAGTATTCGAGCGCCGAAAGGACGCCCGTGACCACTTGCACCGCTTCCGCGATCGGAACGGGCTCCCCGGTTGTCAGAAGGGAGGCGACGGTGCGTCCCTTGACGTACTCCATGACGATGTAGGGCAGCGAGATCTCGTGCCCGGTGGCCGTTGTGACCGGGGATTCGCCGGTGTCGTAGACGGCCACGATCGACGGATGGTTGAGCGCGGCGGCGGATTGGGCCTCGCGCCTGAAGCGCGCAAGGAACAGAGGGTCCGCAGCCAGGTCCGTGCGCAGGATTTTGATGGCAACCGTTCGTGACAACCGGGTGTCGTAGCCCAGGTGGACCTGGGCCATGCCTCCGCGTCCGATGAGATCGCCGATCTCATAGCGGCTGCCCAAGATGCGGGGGATGTCAGTCACGCCGTCACCTTTCTCTCGCAGTGATTGTGGATTGGGGACGCCGTCATCATGAGGACCCCAAGTACGCTTGTATGACTTTTCGTGCGATGGGCGCGGCCACCGAGCCGCCGTCGCCGTTCCATCCGGCGTTTCCCGAGTTCTCGACCACCACGGCGACGGCGATCTTCGGATCGTCGGCGGGCGCGAAGCTCACGAACCACACGTGCGGCGGCGTCGAGGCGTTGATCTCAGCGGTGCCGGTCTTTCCGGCGACCTTCACGCCCGAGATCGCGGCTCGGTGGCCCGTTCCCGATTCGACGTCGGCGACCATCATCTCCTGCATGTGCTTCGCCGTCGTCTTCGACATCGCACGCCCGAATTCCTTCGGTTTGGTGTTCGAAATGACGTCGAGGTCCGAGGTGAGGGTCTGCTTGACGATGTGCGGCTCCATGACGACGCCGTCGTTGGCGATCCCCGCGCCGATGAGGGCCATCTGCATCGGAGTGACCCGGATGTCCTGCTGGCCGATGCTGTCCATTGCCAATGCGGATTTTCCGGAGGGCTCCGGGAACCGCGAGGAGCTGACTTTCTGTGGCGTCTCAAACGTCGTCCCGAAGCCGAACTTCTTGGCTTGTGCCATCATCTTCTCCCCGCCTACGTTGACGCCTCCCATTGCGAAAGGAGTGTTGCACGACTGGATGAAGGCCTGGCGCAGGGAGACGCGCCCGGACCCGTCCCCGCAGGAGCGCTCGCCGGGGTTGTCGATCTTGTGGGTCGTCCCCGGAGGGGTCCAGGTGTCGGGCGCGTCGACGATCGAATCGGGCGTGAGGTCCGAGTTCTCGAGCATCGCCGTGGCCGTGAGCATCTTGAACGTCGAGCCGGGGGCGTACTGGTCGCCTCCGATGGCGCGGTTGACGAGCGGGCGTGTTTTGTCTGTGCTCAGCTGGCTGTAAGCCGCCCTTGCTGCCTTCGAGTCGTGGGTCGCCAGCTGGTTGGGGTCGTAGGAGGGCGTCGATACCTGGGCGAGGATCGCACCGGTCTTCGGATTGATGGCGACGACGGCGCCGCGTTGGTTTCCAAGGGCCTCGGCGGCGGCCTTTTGCGCCGCGGGGTTGAGTGTGAGGGAAACTGCGCCGCCCTTGCGGTGCGAGCCCGATATCATCTCTTGGATCCGCTGGGTGGTCAATGCCGAGTCGGACCCGCCGAGCACTCCGTTTTCTGCCCGCTCGATTCCCGTCATCGAATTGTGGGCGGTTGAAAAGTAGCCCGTGATGTGGGCGTAGGCGCTTCCCGCCTTGTACTCGCGTTGATACTTATACGGATCGTCGACGGCGGTCGAGACCACGATGGATTCGCCGTCGACGATGATCGGGCCGCGTTCGGTTCCGTACTCTCGGTAGAGGGTCCGGGCATTGCGTGCGTCAGAGTTCAGCTTCGGCGCCTGGACGTACTGCACGTAAGTGGCCATGGTCATGAGCGCCAAGAACATGGCGAAGACAAGAGAGGCCATTCTGCGGATTGGGCGATTCACAGTTTCACCACCTGCGTCTCAAGGGCGTCGTTCTTATTCGAGGAACTGTCTTTCTCCAGTTCGGGTATGGTCTTGAGGAAATCGTCCGAGGGAAGCGGGTCGGCGGTGGCCGGGCGCCTGGCCGAGTCGGATATGCGCAGAAGCAGGCCGATGATGATCCAGTTCGTCATGAGCGCCGAGCCTCCGTGTGCAAGGAAAGGCATCGCGAGTCCCGTGAGCGGGATGAGACGGGTGACGCCTCCCACGACGACGAAGCACTGGATGGCCACGGTGAAAGCAATGCCCGTCACCAGAAGCTTGCCGAAGCCGTCGCGGAGGACGACCGCGGTGCGCAGGCCGCGGACGACGATGATGAGGTAGATGCAAAGAAGCGCCAAAAGCCCGATCAAACCGATTTCCTCGGCGAAGGAGGCGATGATGAAGTCGGAGCTGGCCGCGTAAACCTTGTTGGGGTAGCCCTGGCCCAGACCGGTGCCGAACAATCCGCCCGAGGCCATGCCGAAAAGCCCCTGCACGAGCTGGAAGGATCCGTGGGCGGAGTCGTAGACGTCCGAATCCAAGGCGTGCAGCCACACGGTGAAACGGGCCTGAACGTGGGAGACCTGGCTGACGATGACGGCGACGCCGAGGGCGGCGAGGAGGCCGCCGATGGCTATCCAGGAAACCCGCTCGGTCGCTACGTACAGCATGCCGACGAACAAGCCGAAGAAGAGGATCGCGGTTCCGAAGTCCTTCTCCATCACGAGGACGGCCATGCACGCTGCCCAGGCTGCGAGTATCGGAATGAAATGGCGGGCTTTCGGCCAGCGAATGCCCAAAAACTTCGGGCCCGCCAACGAAAGGTTGTCGCGTTCGGTGACGAGGTATCCCGCGAAGAACACGGCGAAGCAGATCTTGGCCAGCTCAGCCGGCTGGAAGGACATTCCGATGTTGATCCAGATGCGTGCGCCGTTGATGGTCCGTCCGAGCCCCGGAACCATCGGCAGCAGCAGGAGGACAATGCCCGCGATGAGGCTGGTCCACGTGAAACGGCGCAAGGTGCGATGGTTGCGCAAAACGATGACCGTGCCCACCATGAGGGCAATGGCGACGAAGGACAGGAAGAGCTGGTTCGAAGCGTGGTCGGTCTCCTCGGCGATGTCTACCCGGTAGATCATGGCGAGCCCCAGACCGTTGAGGGCGAGGGCGGCGGGGAAGAAAACCGGATCCGCGTAGGGCGCAAAGCGTCGGACGACGACGTGCGCGCCCGCGGTGGTCAGGACGGTGACCAGGAAGATCTGGGGGAAGGAGGGCGGGAGGCCCGACTCTCCGACGCCCAAATGGACGAGGCAGTAGGCAGAAAGCCCTGAGAAGAGGGCCAAGCCCAAGAGGACCGCCTCCGGAAGGCGTCCGCTTCGTGGGGAAGTTTGGGTGACGACGCTCATGGATTGGCCCCCGGCGTCGGATTGGAAGTTTGAGGGGGCTGGCCGGGTTGCGCCGGCTGGTTCGACTGACCCGGTTGAACCGGCTGCCCAGGTTGCCCAGGCTGTTCCTGCCCGGGCGCGGTGGGCGCTGGCGTCGTCGCAGAAGGACTCGGCGAGGGAGACGGGCTCGGAGTGCTGCGCTGGGCCCTGAGATTGGAAACCACGGCGCGGGCTTCGCCCAGCGAGCTGCGGGTGATCGGGGAGGACAGCCGTTCGCGGGCCACCGACGGAAGCTGCGAGACCGGGATGTTCGTCCGCTCGTAGACCGAGGAGAACGAGATCGGGCCGATGGATTCGGGTATCCCCCGGTAGATCGTCACCTTGCCGCCGTCGACCGCGACGTAGTACTGCCCCTGGGTCCAGCGATAGGCCGCGAACAGACCCCCGAACACGATGGCCAGAACGGCGAAGACGACGGCGAGCCTTGCGGCGGCGCGCGAACGAGGCGGCTCTTCGGGCAACGCCTCCGATTCGTTTTCCGCCGTGTCTTTGACGGCCCTCTTCGAGGTCAATGCTGCGGCCTTGGCCGCTGCGGACGTGCCGCCGCGGGTCGGCTTGCGGTAGTCGACCGCGGCCGAACCCACGACGATGGGATGCTGGCTGCGGGGCACCTCGTGGGTGCTCTTGTCGTCGACGACCTCTGCAAGCACCACGGTGACATTGTCGGGCGCTCCGCCCGCCAACGCCAGCTCGATGAGGCGTTCGCCGGCGTGGACGATGTCCATGCCCGCCAAAGTCGACTCAATCGTGTCGTGGGCCACCACGCCGAACAGTCCGTCGGAGCAGAGCAGCCAGCGGTCGCCTGGAACGGCTTCCCGAATTGACTCGTCGATCTCGACGTCGCCGGGGGTGTCGCCGAGCGCTCGCATGATGACGTTGCGCTTCGGGTGGTTCTCCGCCTCTTCGGGCGTGATCTGGCCGTGGTCGACGAGGAACTGGACGAGGGTGTGGTCATGCGTGACCTGCGTGAGAACGCCGTCGCGCAAGAGGTAAGCCCGAGAATCCCCGATGTGGACCATTCCGAGCTTGTTGCTGGAACGCAGGAGCGCGATGCATGTCGTGCCCATTCCGCCGAGCTCGGGGTCCGCTTTGGCGCGGTCGACGAGGTCTGTGTGCGCCTCGTTGACGGCCGTGCGCAGAAGCGGAATGAGGTCGTCTGCGCCGTAGACGTCGTCGTCGAGCGAGGCAAGATGCCCCACGGCGACGGAAGAGGCGACGTCCCCGGCGGCGGCTCCGCCCATCCCGTCGGCGAGGACAAGGAGATTGGGCGAGGCGTATCCGGCGTCCTGGTTGTTGGATCGAACCAGGCCGACGTCGGAGAACGCGGCGAATCGAAGCTGAATACCCATTAACGCAACTCCATGGTGGTGCGCCCGATGACGACGGGAACCCCCGGCCCCACAGGCGTGGGCGTGGTTATGCGCTTTCCTCCGATGTATGTGCCGTTGGTCGAATCGAGGTCTTCCACCCACCATTGGCCGCCCTCTTGGTAGAAGCGGGCGTGCCTGGAGGATGAGTAGGAATCGTCGAGCACGAGGGCGGAATCGGGTGAGCGTCCCACGATGATCTGAGAGGTTCCCAGCGGAAGCGACGTGCCGGTCAGCGGCCCCGCGGTCACGGTGAGTGCGGAGACGGTTGCCGGGGCTTGTTTCGCAGGCGTCTGGGGCTCGCGGCCCGACGACGCCTGCTTCCGGGGCTGCTGCGCGGCCTTCGAAGCCTTGGCGCGCCGTCCCTTGACGAGTGCGCGGCGATCGCGCACCTGGGTTCCGTAGACGTCGCGGCGCAGCGTGAAGACTACGGAGAAGACAAAGATCCACAGCAGGGCGAGGAAGCCCAGGCGAAGAAGTGTGAGGACTAGTGCGCTCATGCTGTTCCCGGTGAGTTCCAGAACATTATGTTTGTGCGTCCGATCGTGATCGTGTTGCCGTCCACAAGAGTGGCGGCCGTGATCTTGTGGCCCTCGACGAAGCTGCCGTTCGTGGAGCCGAGGTCAGTTGCGATGACGCCGTTGGGCGTCGCCTTGAGCTCGAGATGACGGCGGGAGATCCCTGTGTCGTCGACGGTGATGTCGCATTCGGACCCTCTTCCGATCACGGTGACTGCGCCGGTCAGGAGATAGCGGTCGGGGCCTATGGCGATGATCGGGTGGCCCGATTGGACCGACGAGGTCGCCGGCGCGACCGCGCCTCGTTTGATCAGGGCCTCGACCTGAAGGCTGCCGGATTTGAGGGTCTCGTCTGTGTCGAATGCGATCCGAACCGGGCCGAGGAGGGTGTAGTCCTGCTCTGTGGCGTAGGAGGTGACCGCCAAGGTGATCTCCTCGGTCAGGGCGTCCTCGCTCCATTGAGCCATCGTCTCCCGGTCTTTCGGCGAAAGCCGGATGACGAAGTCGTTCGGACTGATGATGCGGTCGCGGCTCATCGTGGCAGAGTTCGTATCCATCGCCTTCTTGACTGCAGACGTGATCTCCACCGGTTTGAGCTCCGACTGGAAGGCGCGGGAGAAGACGGATGCCACCGCGCTCTCCACGCCCCTTTCGAACTTTTCGAATGCGCCCACAAGACACCTCCTATCAACGCAACATCAGTCTTAACGATACGGCGAAATCCCCCGCAAGGCATCATCGTACGGGCCTTCTCCCCAAAGGTTTGACGGCGAACACACTGGATTTGCGGCGCTTGGCCGCGTTCGGGGCACCGAGTAAGCCGATAACGTAACAGTGGACCGACGACGAATTGTGGGATGTGACACTTTTTAACACGACGGTAGTTGAATATGAAATAAGATGTTCAAGGCCAATCGGTCCGACGTCGGAGTGCCCGCCAACGGGGTCTCGTTCGCATTGGTCGGCGCAGATGCAGGCTCCGGCCCACCGGATCTGTTCGACGCCCGTCTGTTCGAGACCCGGGGCGACCCGGCGTCGCCATCGTGAAAGGAAACTATGTCCAAGGCAATCTATTCTGCGCTCGCGAAGGTCCTCGCGGCAGTGCTGGTCGCAGCGGGCGCAGCCGCGATCGTCGGAGGCAAGATCGCCCACTCGACGGTCTCGGAGCAACTCGCCCAGGAGCGGATCGACATGCCCTCCAAGGGCGGCATCGAAGCGCTCAAAGACAAGGAGTCGAAGGAGGAGCTTCGCCCCTACATCGGACAGAGGCTCACAACCGGCCCCCAAGCGAAGGCCTTTGCCGACCATTACATCCGCCAGCACATGCTCGAGGCCTCCGGCGGCAAGACCTTCGAGGAGGTCTCCGGGCAGTACATGTCTTCGCGCGGCAAGGTCTCGGCGGACCAGGAGGCGAAGCTCAAAGACCTGCGCCAGACCCTGTTTGAGGGCAACTCGGTGCGCGGCATGCTCCTCAACGCCTACGGCTGGTGGACGGTGGGAACGATCACTCTCTTTGCCGGCGTCGGACTTGTGGTTCTCGGCATTGCCCTCGCAATCCTTGGTTTCGGCGTTTTGAGGCCGAAGAAGGCAGAAGCGAAGCCGACGGAAAGGGAGTAGGCGGAAGGCGTCCGAGGCCGACGGGCGAAGTGTCCCAAGGATCATCGCCGTCGGACTTGGAAAACCCGGCGGCGGCCTATATGCTGTAGGTCGCCGCGCAAGCGGCCAAGCTCAAGTGGCGGAATAGGCAGACGCGCACGGTTCAGGTCCGTGTGCCCGAAAGGGCGTGGGGGTTCAACTCCCCCCTTGAGCACCGACACGGTTTGAACACAGACGCACAGCGTATGCGGCTGATGCACCTATAAAGAGTGGTGCATCCATAAACATGCAAAGCGCTTCTCCTCATCCAGGACCCGTGCCTTTGACTTCCATGTCGGTCCGTTCCCCTTTTGAAAGCCTGTTTGCAGCCCGTCCCCGTCCGTGGGCTAGCTTCGGTGCGCAACGGTTGGCGACTCCATAGGCGCGCATCTGTGAGCTGCGGTTGGCGGTGTCGAACGGGCAGTCTCGCCCTTCGTCGTCCATGGGCGCGCGTTCGTTGGCGACGAGCCCGTAGACGTCGACATGCGCATCTGTCTTCGAGGTTCGGCGGCGTCGACGGGCGCTTCCTTCATCTTCGTTTGCTGGGAAAGCCTTAGATCCAAAGCAGAGGGCGACGACGTCGCCCGTTTCTTCCACGCCCAAGTCCAGGAGGTTTCGAACTGTCTTTTGCGTTCTCAAGCGACTTTTGTACAGAATCGAAAGTTTCTCTATATAAAACTTCCAGGTGCAAAAGATAAATCTTGACGTTTGGCTTGCGTTTCCAAAGATGGGAAATATGCATTTTTGTACTGGCAAAGCAAGGAATGAAATTCATTTATAAAGGGCTTTGAAGTATTCACAGTATATCGACTCACATTCGTCGTCTCGGATATTGTGCGTGCCATTTGAAAGGAACTTGGGCACAGTTCGTATGCTCGCTGATAGAGTCAGCGGTTCTCCTTCTTTTCATGCGCCTCATTGGCCTTCGAATTTGATCGGAAGCTATGGGCAAGAAGGTGTCGATAGCGAGACTAAACGTGTTTGTCAATGGTGTGAGTAAACCCTTGGTCGCGCTTGTGCCGATCGATACCCGCTAGTAGTCTTCAAACCAAGCGAAGTAAATACAACTAAAGAACACAGCTGACGGTGCCCTGGTACAGCATCGGGTTGAGTCTCGATTCGGCAAAAGAGAATCGATGCTTCGCAAGCCTTCACCTCTCAAGTGGATCGGTTGGCGATCGCGACCGGCAAAACTTGACGACAACCAGATAGAAGACCTATCACGACTGAGACTGATGCTTTCTCTACTCAGAGGCTTCTATTAGGACGTTTCTATTCTGGCGGCGTTCTTTCCGTCAACCTGGTGCGCACACCCTTGTGCATGTCGTCAAATGCATTGTTCTTCGATCTCCCCTTGCCACTCTGACCTTGTCAACTCTTCTCTAAACGCTCGCCGCCCTAGACGCGGAGCGCGTTTCCCAGGCTTGGTTTCCCATTCGGGGGCCGAAAGACCAACTCGTTGCTGCCAGTCGTGGCGCCCGCGGCGTGACGGGTATGGAAGCCGTTGTCACATTGTTCTGCCGAATAGAGGAATCGTTCGTCGAAACACGTGGAACGGCTTAAGTCACAAACAACAAACAAAGGAGGTGGCCTCAATGGCTACGTACGTTTCTCCCATGATCGAAGAGATCGCCGATTACACCGACACCACTCGTGGATACTACCTCGGCTGGGCCGACGCCTTCGGCGGCGGTTTCGGCGGCGGTCGCTGGTACCCCGTGCCCTGGTGGTGAGTCCGTCGCGCTCTTGAGCGCAGCGAAACCCAGCCAAGGCGGGATTGGACGGTGAAAGCTGTCCGCCGCGGAGGCTCGGCTGCGAGAAGGCTGTGGCCGGGCGCCGCGTCGCCGGACGCCGACGTTCTTCTGATTCCCACCTGAACGGCACATCCCTGGGTGTGGGCCAGCGTTCTGGCTCACACCCAGGTTTCAACTAGGAGCGAAGACCGATGCAGACATTGCTGGAGACTTTCCGACCCGACGAGCGCCGCCTCGTCTCGGTGCAGCTTTCGCCATATCTCGAGTGGTGGGTCGCCGACGGCCGCCGACGCGAACGGCTTAGCCGTTCCGACGTCAGTTTCGACGTCCCGGAGTCTATGCGCGAGACGGTTCTCGGGCTGCCGCACCGTGCGACCATTCGCCGGGCGGCGGAGGAGCTTGTGCGCACCGACAGTCCGGGCGTCGCCGTTCTCTTCGACGGCACGGAGGTGATCGCCCTGGTTCCGGCGTGGTCGGGCGAAAGCCTGTACTGGGCGGCCAAAGACGGCGTTCTTCTTCTGTCGACGTCGGCGCGCTCAATCGCCAAGGAGATAGGAGCCGACATCAACCGCGCTTTCCTCGCCTCCTTCTTGGTGGACGGCCTTCCCCTCGGCGTGATGTCCAGAATCTCTCCGTGGGACGGCGTACAGGCGCTCGCGCCCTTCGAAATGCTCCGGGCAGACAGAGATTTGAGGGATTCGAGCGTCAACGCCCGGCCCGTTCAGGTCTCTCCCCGCAACGAGCCGATCGGCGAGGATGAGGGGGATGTAGACGAAGGCGTGAGGG
>NZ_DBHHEV010000023.1:0-15445 GCF_057238965.1 Peptidiphaga sp. | reverse complement strand
CTGCGCCACGCGCTGGTGGAGGCGACATATCGGCGGGGCGCCGGGCAGGAAGGCGTGATTTCCTGCGACATTTCCGGCGGGGTCGACTCGGCTGCGAACGCCTATCTTCTGCGCGCGCTCCACATGGACTTCGACGCGACGCACGCCTCGTCGAGTTCTGAGTACAACTTGGACGACATGTGGGCCAGGCGCATCGTCAACGACGTCGGCGCGTCGGCTGTGTTCTATCCCGCGCTCGGATCGACAGGGCTCACCTTCGACGCCGGGGCGGCCTTCCCCAACGGCTACGTTCCGGAGACGCCCGTCATGTGGTGCGACACCGAAGGATACGCCAAGGCGTTGGCGGATCGGACGGAGCCCGCCCGAAGGCGGCCGATCCGGCGGGGGAGGCACCATGCCGAGCATTTCGACCCGCCGCCGTCTGCTCGTCTGCAGCTCATGGGGCTCGGCGGCGACGAGCTGTTTGCCCCGCTGCCGGCGACAGCGTGGTCCCTGGCGCACCAGGCGCCCTTGCGGGCGCCCCGTCTGGCGATCGCTTACTGCAGAAACAACCGCATACCCCTGCGGCGCGGGATTCCGAGCATCGCCAGCAAGGTCAGGTACGGGCGGTGGGTCAGCCGCTCGATGCGCGAGCTCGCCTCCAAAGGGTCGACGCCAAACGACGATCTGTCGTGGTCGGGCGGATTCTCCTTCCCCTCCTATATGCTCAACGAGGCGAAGGAGCTCGTGCGCGCGCCGTTCGACGTCGGCCGACTCGAGCCTTTGAACGAGGACCGCACCGTCAACCAGGCCCTGGAGTCGCTGCTGGGGCAGGCGGCAATCATCCGCCAGGTCAATGACATGTTCGGCCGGGGCGGCATAACGTGGACGTCGATCTTCGTCGATCCCGGGGTCGTAGGCGCGGCTCTTGCCCTTCCCTTGAAGATGCGGCTGCATCCCTATATCAACAAGCCTTCCCTCTACCGCGCCATGCGCGGGCTGATGCCTCGCGAAATCTTCGCGAGGGCGACGAAGGGCGAGTACACGAAGGACTCGTACAAGACGTTCTTTGCTCGCCGAGAGTCCCTCGTGGACGAGCTTGCGCATGGATACGTGGGGCAGCTGGGCTTGATCGATCGCAGCGCCCTCAAAGCAAAGCTGTCGATGCGGGCGGTCTCCAGCGAGTTCCTCTTCGAATTGAAAAGGCTGGTAGCCGCTGAAAGGTGGATCCGAAGTGTTCGGTAAAAAAGAAGGAAAGAAGAACGCGGCGCCGGACGGGCTGTCGCTGGCCCCGGGCGTCTCTGTTCTTGAGACTGAGAAGGGCACGGTCCTTTTCGACGGCAGGCAGGGCCGGTATTTCCAGCTCAACGAGCTTGGGCTGATCGTCGTGCGCTCTCTTGAGGAGGGGAAGGACGCAGACGCGATCGTCCGCCGCGTCGTCGAGGTTTACGACGTCGACGCGAAGACGGCCGACGCCGACGTGAGAGCCTTCCTCGCCCAGATCAAAGAACTCGGAGTCGCGGTGTGACAGGCCTACTCGCCTTGTGAACGCCTCCGTGCCCCCATGGTCGGAGGCTGGCGTGGGCGGCTGGTTGAGCATGCCGTCGCAAAATGCCGTGAAACCGCGGAGCCTGCGGCGGGGCGTGGGCGGGCGGCTTGCAACTTGCGGTCTGTGACGATTTCGGAACTGTCTGCCGACCCGCTGAACAACGCCGCTGCCCGCGGGCAACGGCGATCTCGAAGCGGCGCGGCGGGCAGGCCTCGGCGGGCCGCTTCGATTGCTCGTGAAATCTTTAGGAACTCGAGTTCAGGGCTTTGCGCGCGCCACCAAAAGAACTGATCGATGCAATTTTTAAATATATATTGTGGTTAAAAACTTAGTTAAATATGTAAGTAGTTACTTCTAATACTATTAGATTATTAGACGTTAGTCAATAGTAATTTTGTCACCTCTTGTACCCTTGAGCTGACCTCTCTTCGGAAGTAAGCTTTTAGTCAAGCAAAGAAAACGAGGGTAAACATAATGAATCTGATGTGTTTGTCAAACTGAAGTTCGAGCTGTGGTTCTTTACAAAGAGCCGAAGCTCCCCGGGCTTTGAACCCTGAGACGGCTTGATCGGCGATCCCGGTTGAGCGTTTCGAAAAATTGAAATAATCCATTTTTAAGGTTGAACGGAAGAGATCCGTGTTCGGAAAGTCTCTCGCAATAATCCCGTTTCCGACGGACTGCAACTCTGCGCGATGTATTTAGGCGTGGATTTTCTTTAGGACGTGCAGTCGTTTTAGGCGCACGCCGTTTAGGCGTACGCGTCGCCGGGCGCACGCCTGTCGGCCCTGATTGAATCGTTCTGACTCACCTCTCTCATTTTCCCGGATTCTCGGGTCTCACTAGCTTGGCTTCCCGTTTTCGGGAGGCCGTCATGGACCAACCCGTCGCCGTCCATTCGTCTGTGGCGTGACGGGATGGAGGCCGCGTCGTTCAATGTCGCTCGTTTGAGCGTGCGAAGCGGCTTGACTGTATACAACAACGAATAGGAGGCAGCCTCATGGCTACTTACGTTTCCCCTGCGATTGAGCAGATCGCCGACTACACCGTTGCGACCCAGGGATTCATTCCCGGCCCATTCCGTGACATCTTCGGCGGCCGCGGCAACATCATCTTCTCAAACGGGAACCTCTCCAGCTGAGTCTCGTTAGGGCAGGCAATGTCCTAACGAACTAGCTGAGGCTGGGGGATGCGTCGACGCGTCAGACAGTGAGGGAACCTTACGCGTCGGCGCATCCAGGCCGCACCGAAGGAAGCATTTCGCGCTTCACGAAGTCTCTCGCCGCAAAACGGCATATCCTCGAAGCAACAATTTTGTAGTTTCTTGAAAATTACAAGACTATTAGCATACCAAACCTTTAATTTAAAGGGAGGAAAAGCGTAAATCAATGGCTTCTATGTCACTATTTTAGTTCTTGAAACGACCTGTACTGGATAGTATTCTTATAACTAAGCGAACGGAACGAGGTTAATCACTGCAACTTCGGTGCTCTTGTAAAGCAGCGAGTTGAAGCTCGATCCATCACAAATGAATAGGATTTAAAACTATCCGTTAGCCTCAAATGGATTGGCTAACGCCAATGATCGCTCATGTTCGGTCCTAGGGTATCCGAGTTTTCGAATCCTTCGTCGAAAGCACTTCTCGGATTCGCAAAGATCTGCTGACATGCGTTGATCCCGGCGGTGAAGAATCGTCGGCCTCGCGCTAGAGCGCTTTTCGAGAGCTCCTGGTGCCTTTGTCATTTCTCTTATTCCCTCATACTTTTGATTGGCGATTTAATAGTTCCGTCGGATCAACTAAGGACATATGGCCTTTGCCGACGGGGACTGCCGCAAGCTTGGCTTTCCCCAGGAAAGTCTTTAGACCAACCCGTCGATGCTTATCGGGTGCCCGTGCAATCGAAGTGCCCGCGGCGTGACGGGATGGAGGCCGCGTCGTTCCATGTCGCTCGTTTGAGCGTGCGAAGCGGCTTGACTGTATACAACAACGAATAGGAGGCAGCCTCATGGCTACTTACGTTTCCCCCGCGATTGAGCAGATCGCCGATTACACCGACACGACTCATGGCCTCCCTTGGGGGAAGTTCTATGACGTCTTCGGTGGCAGGGCAGTTGTCGCCATCATGGTGTGAAATATCGGCTAGCTTGTTGAAGCTTCGCTCTTTTAGCTTCAACAAGCTAGCCGCCGCAGCCTGAGAACTGAGACATCGGCCTTGATAGCCGCATACGTTTCCCCTGTTATCAAGCAGATCGTTGGGACAAGGCTATCATCCACGGTCGGTTGGTTCCACGGTTCTCAGAGCTCTTTTCAACAATCAAGGAGGTAGCTTCAATGACCGCGTACGTTTCCCCGACGATCGAAGAGATCGCCGAGTACACGGATGTCACTAGGGCTACGTTTTATGGCAAGTGGCGTGACATCTTTGGCGGACGCGCCCACTTAATAGGCCCGATTATGCCCTGAAACAAATGATGCCGCACGGCATCATGTCGATTTCAGTTTAGAGAGTCTGAACTGGAAGTTACTGACTCTCGTGTCTGCGAAATCAACCTATTTCGAACCTAACCAATTGACAAGGAGGTAGTCATAATGGCTACGTACAATTCCCCCACGATCGAGCAGATCGCCGACTACACCGATGCAACGCAGGGGCAGCGCTACGGCTTCCTGTACGACGCATTCGGCGGCCGTCTTCTGAGGACCCCGTAAGGCATATGCAGTTGCTGTGACCTTTGGGGCGCCGCGCCAATGGAAAGCTGTTTTGGCAGCTGAAAAGCGGCGCGCAATCGACCTGCGAACAAGGTTGCAGTCAACCGCGGCGCCAGGTTCTCCATGGCGGGGGCTGAGGACTAGATTTTCGGCTCCCGCCGACGGACCCGACAGCCAATAATCGTCAAGTTCAACAATTAGAAGAAAAGAATAGGAGGCAGTCTCATGGCTGCTTACGTTTCCCCTGCGATCGAGCAGATCGCCGACTACGCCGATGCGACCCGCGGTTGGTTCTACGGACCGTTGCGTGACTTTATCGGCGGGCGAGGACGCATCGTCCTCTGACCGGGCCGGTGTTGAGGTCGAACTGCGCGAAATAGCAATGCCTTTTGAGGATGTTTAGCGCATCGTCGCCTCAATGACCTACAGGGAATGCACCCGTCGCGAGCATTCGGCGTTGCGTTTGAATGCTGGGCGTCACATTGCCGGATGCGGGCCGATGCCCTTGGTCCGCATCCGGTTCAAAACAATACGTCGCCCTGCGGCGCCTCTGACGAACCGGACGACGCGCCTACGCAGGTCAACCAGTAACTTCCGTACTCGGATTGAAAACCGACTCAGGCATCCCGATCGAGGCACCGACTCAAGGGCCCGATAGGCACAACGACTCAGACGTTCCGATAGAAAGACTCACACACCCTGCCGGGAAACAGGAGGCAAGATTGTCAGAGACACTAATAGAAGGAAGGCGCTCGGACGGCTTTCGTCTTTCTTCGACACGGGTTCCGCCCGGCCTCGAATGGCGGGTGCTTGACGAAGGCAGGCGTGAGCGGACGGTCCGTTTCGGCGTGGCCTTCGACGTCCCGCAAGCCATGCGCGATGCGGTCGCTGCGCTGCCCGACGAGGTCACGGCGCGGCGTGCGGCGGAAGAGCTCGCGAACACGGACGGTTCGGGGGTCGCCGTTCTTTTCGACGGGGCGCAGACGATCGCCCTGGTTCCGGCGTGGTCCGGGCAAGCCCTCTATTGGGCCGTGAAAGACGGCGTTCTTCTTCTGTCGACGTCGGCGCGCTCAATCGCCAAGGAAATCGGAACGGCGGTGAGCCGGAACTTCCTCGCCTCTTTCCTGGTGGACGGCCTTCCCCTCGGCGTTGCCTCCAGGATCGCTCCCTGGGACGGCGTCCAAGCGCTCGCACCCTTTGAAGCGCTCCGCGTGGATCGCAATCTGACGGGGCGGAACTTCAAAGCCCGCCCGATCCAGATTCCGCCTGTCTTCGAACGGCCGGGAGAAAGCGAGGAAGACGTCGACAACGCGGTCGCGGCTCTGCGCCAAGCGCTCTTTGAGGCGACTTTCCGTTGGTGCGAGCGGGGCGGCCCGATCTCCTGCGACGTTTCGGGCGGAGTCGACTCGGCTGCGAACGCCTATCTTCTGCGCGCGCTCCATGTGCACTTCGACGCGACGCACGCCTCGTCGAGCTCTCAGTACAACCTTGACGACATGTGGGCCAGGCGCATCGTCAACGACGTCGGCGCACCCGCCGCGTTCTACCCGGCGATCGGGTCGACCGGGCTCACCTACGACGCCAGCGTGCCCTTCCCCAACGGCTACATCCCCGAAACGCCGCCCATGTGGTGCGACAGCGAAGGGTACGCCCAAGCGCTCGCGGATCGGCCCCGCCCGGCCGGCGTGCAATTCACGGGGCTGGGCGGCGACGAGCTGTTTGCCCCGCTGCCGGCCATGGAATGGTCTCTGGCGCACCAAGCCCCCTTGCGGGCGCCGTTCCTGGCCGTCCGCTACTGCCTCAACCGCCGCCTGCCCCTGCGGCGCGGAATCCCAAGCATAGCCAGCAAGATCGAGTACGGACGCTGGATCGACCGCTCAATGCGCGAGCTCGCCTCCAAAGGTTCGACGTCGAAGGACGATCTGTCATGGTCCGGCGAGTTTGCCTACCCCTCGTACCTCTCAGGCGAGGCAAAAGAGCTCCTTCACGCCCCCTTCGACGCCGGGTCTCTCCAGCCGATGAACCGGGACCGGACCGTCCACCAGGTCTTGGAGTCTCTGTTGGGACAGGCCGCGATCATTCGCCAGGTCAACGACATGCTCGGCCGGGGCCGAACAACGTGGGCCTCGATTTTCGTCGATCCCGGCGTCGTGCGCGCTGCCCTTGCGCTGCCTCTGAAAATGCGCAGGCATCCCTTCCTGAACAAGCCGATGCTGTATCGCGCCATGCGTGGGCTCATGCCCCGCGAAATCTTCGCGAGGGCGACGAAGGGCGAGTATTCTCAGGATTCATACGAGACGCTGTACGCGCGCCGCAAGCACCTCGTCGGCGACCTTGCCGACGGCGCCGTCGCGGACCTGGGCCTCATCGACCGCAAGGCCCTCAAAACGAAATTGTCGATGCAGGCGCTCTCCAGCGAGTTCCTCTTCGAATTGAAAAGGCTAGTCGCCGCTGAAAGGTGGATCCGCAGTGTTCGCTAAAAAGAAAAAGGAAACGACGAACGAGGGCCTGTCGCTGGCGCCCGGAGTGTCCGTCCTCGAAACGGAGAAGGGCACGGTCCTTTTCGACGGCAGGCAGGGGCGGTATTTCCAGCTCAACGAGCTCGGGCTGATCGTCGTGAAGTCGCTAGGGGAGGCGATGGGCGTCGATGCGATCGTCCGCCGCGTCGTCGAGGCTTACGACGTCGACCCGAAGACGGCTGACGCAGACGTGAGAGCCTTCCTCGCCCAGATCAAGGAACTTGGAGTGGCGGCATGACGATCCAACTCTTCTCCGAAGAGACCACGCAAACCCACTGGCGCGATCGGATGCGCGCTCGCCGGGCCATTCTCGCTTCGTCCCGGCTGGCCAAGGCGAAACCCGAACGCATCGAGCGCGTCATCGGCAAGTGGGCCTCGAAATACCCCGTGACGGACATGGAGACGGCCCGCACGGACAGGGCCGCCGTATGCACTGTGAGCGAGCGGGCCAGAAGCCAGGAGGGATGCCTCCTGCGCTCGATCGCCGTGGCGAGGGCAGCCAAGTATCGCCGACGGTCGATCACGTGGTGCTCGGGCTTCGCCCTCGAGCCGTTCCGCGGGCACGCGTGGGTCGAGGTCGGCGGGGTTCCGGTCAGCGAGAATGTCGAAATAGCGGACTACACAAAGAGCTTGGAAGTTCGGGCGCGCGGCGACGCCGACGTTTCGGCGGCTTCCGGCGAATCCGCAGGCGCGGGCTTCGTCGAACCCGACAGGATGATGGAGCCGCCGCCTGCCGCGCCCGTGCGGCCGCGCGACCTGTTCGGGCTCGCCAAGGACAAGCGGCTTCTCGTCGTCGCCGCCCTCATGGCCCTCGTTGGCTCGGGGCTCACCCTTCTGATTCCGGGGTTCATAGCGAAGTTCTTCAGCGACGGCTCGTTCTCGCTGCCGAGCCTCGGGTGGATCGGGGTGTTTCTGGGGGTGCTGCTTGCCTCGGGCGTGGCGATGGTCTTCCAGTATTACTACCTGCAGAAGGTCGGCGAGACGATCGTCCGCGATGCCAGGGGCAAGCTGAGCAACCACCTCCTACGCCTCCAGATCAAGGAGTACGACGAGCGAAGCGCGGGCGACCTCGTCAGCAGGGTCGCGGCGGACACGTCCAGCCTGCGAACCGGATTCCTTCAGATCTTCGTCGCGTGCACCACGGGATTTCCGCTCGTCATCGGGACGTGCGCGCTCATGCTCTTCCTCGATCCGTTCCTCATGGGGACGGCGCTGGCCCTCATCGTCGGGCTCGGCTTCGTCCTCTTCGCGGTGAGCCGTTTGATCCAAGGCGCCAGCCTTGTCGCTCAGCAAAAGCTCGGCAGCCTCACCTCGCAGGTTCAACGGGACATGGGCGGAATACGGACCATTCGCGCGACGAACGCCACCGACTCCGAGGCCTCGATGCTCGAAAGCCGGGTGGAGGATGCCTGGCAAGCCGGGCTGAAAATGGCCAAGGTCCAGTCGATCGTCAGCCCTATCGCCAACATCGGCTTCCAGCTTTCGGCGATCGTCGTCATCCTGGTGGGGGCCTACCGCACGAGCATCGGGGCGATGTCGATATCAGAGCTCGTCCAATTCGCGGCCCTGCTCTTCATTCTCGTCTCTCCGCTGGGCCAGATGGCCTCGGCTCTCTCGCAGCTGCACTCTTCCCTCGGATCTTTGCAGCGAATCAACGAGATCCTGGATCTGCCGCGAGAAGACGAGCTGGACATGGCGAACCTCCTTTCGCCCGAGCTTCTGAAGACTCTCCAGGCATCCGCCAAGCCCAACGCCCCGGCCATCGACTTCGACGACGTCGTCTTCACATACGGCACCCGCGAATTCGGGCAGGAAATGGACGACGCCGACTCCCTCGTGCTCCACAAACTCAACCTGCAGGTCCCCGAGGGCAAGCGGGTGGCGATCGTCGGCCCCTCCGGCGCCGGCAAAAGCACCGTGCTCCAGCTCATCGAGAGGTTCTACGACGTCAACCGCGGGGCCATACGCGTGTTCGGCAAAGACATACGCGACTATTCGCGCAGCGACCTTCGCAACGTGCTCGGATATGTCGAACAGGACGCGCCCGTGCTTTCGGGAAGCCTGCGGGAGAACCTCACGCTCGGCCTGGGCGACGTCGGGGACGACAGATGCATGGAGGCCCTGGAAAGAGTCAACCTCGGCTACCTCGCAACCCGCTCAGAGCAGGGGCTCGACGGGCCGGTCGGGGAATCGGGCGCCTCGCTGTCCGGCGGCGAAAGGCAGCGCCTGGCCATTGCCCGAGCCTTGCTTTCGAACAAGCGGATCCTCCTCTTCGACGAGGCCACCGCCAACCTCGATTCCCACAACGAACGCCAGATCGGCGACGTGCTGAGGAACATGGCCGGCAACAGAACGGTTCTGGTGGTGGCTCACCGGCTGTCTACCATAATGGACGCCGACCTCATCCACGTCCTAGAGCACGGCAGGCTCGTGGCCTCGGGCACCCACTCCGAGCTCGTCGTCAAGTCGCAGATCTACAGAAACTTGGCAAGCGAGCAACACCTGGTTTAAGCTGCTCTTGCATATCATATAGTGAGATAGGGCGGGCATATGACCGACGTAAAGACGAACGTCAACAGCATCTCCATAAGCGAGCTGCGAAAGAGCCATCGGGGCGTCGAGATTCTTCATGGCGTGGGCTTCACGGCCGCCCCCGGCGAGGTGACCGCGTTCCTGGGACCCAACGGGGCCGGCAAAAGCTCGACCCTCAGGATTCTTCTGGGCCTCGACAGAGCCGACAGCGGCTCGGCCCTGTTCGGCGGCAAACGCTACCGCGACATTGATCGGCCGCTCACCCGCGTGGGCGCACTTTTCGACGGACTGGCGGGAAACAAGATGCGATCCGTGGCGTCCCACCTCGCGATCGTCGCCGAAAGCAACGGTATTCCTCACGCGCGAGTCTCGCAGGTTCTGGAGGAGGTTGGGCTCTCTGCCAAGCGGAAGTCGCGTCTCGGCACGCTCTCCCTCGGCGAGGGGCAGCGCCTCGGGTTGGCGCTCGCCCTCCTGGGCGAGCCCCAGTTCCTTGTGCTTGACGAGCCGACCAACGGCCTCGATCCCGCCGGAATTCGCTGGTTCAGGAACTTCGTCAGAGAGCAGGCGGCGCTGGGGCGCACGGTTCTGCTGTCGAGCCACGCGCTTTCCGAGGTGCAGGCGGTGGCCGATCGCGCGGTGGTCATCTCCAAGGGCAGCATCCTGCTCGACTCCCCCCTCGCGGAGGCGACGGAAAAGATCTCCTCGCTCGAAGACCTTTTCTTCGAACTGACGGAGGGGGTTGCATGAGCGCGTTCTTCAGGAGCGTTTGGCTCGAGTTTCGGAAGATGGGGGCGGGCAGGGGCCTCGTCGTCTTCTTGTCCCTCCTGTTCCTTGTGCAGCCTTTGTTCTCCTACATCGAAGGCAGGCAGCTTCTCGCGATTGGCCTGGACGCGACGCCGCAGACCCATCCCCAGCTGGCCGAGCCGGTAGGAGATCCGCAGTACCTCGGTTTCGACGTTCTGCCCGTGGGCGAGCTCGTCATCCTCATCTACGCGGCCATCCTCGGCGCGGCGGACTATCGAACGAGGGAAGTGCGGACCACCCTTCTCGCGGTCAACCGAAGGTCTCGCGTTCTCGGGGCCAAGTTCCTTGGCCTGGGTCCCTTCCTCTTTCTCGTCGGCTTTGCGTCCGCGTATCTGACGGTCGCAGCCCAGCAGCTTGCGGCGCACAGTCAAAGCGGAGTGGACCCGGCAACCCTCACCTCGGGCGTCTGGCAGCTCATTGCCTGGAAAGCGGTGCACTGGACGGCGCTCGGCCTCATGTCATACGCGATTGCGCTCTTGTGCCGCAACTGGCTGCCAGCCGCCGCCGTGCTGGCCCCGCTGACCATTGGAATAGGCAACGCACTTGTGAGCCGGTGGAGCGGAAGCGCCTTCCTGCCCTCGGTGGCCGGAAGCTGCCTTTCCGCAATTCCGGACAAGTCGTGCCACGTCAGCCAAAATGCGAGTTTCGCGGCCCTCGTCGCATGGCTCGCGCTGTTCGTCGCCGCCGGATGGGCGGTGTTCTCCAGGAGAGACGTGGGGGCGCGATAGCCGTGGGGCTCTACGCGTCCGAGCTGCGCAAGTCCATAACCCACCCGTTTGGCGCCCTCGGGGTCGCAGCCCCGTTGGCATGCGTGCCCGTCGTCGCGATTGCGGCGGCTGGCAACGCCGTCGGGGAAAGCGAAGGCCTGCTTCGGTCCCTCCAGCTGTCACAGCTTTTCACGGCGATCCTCGCGATGGGGGTTTTGGGGCAGGAGTACGAGAGCTCGAGCCTTCGCGGGGCGCTTCTGGCGACGCCGCGGCGATTGCGCCTTTTGGCGGCCAAGCTGGCCGTTCTGACGACGCTCACGCTTGCCGCCTTGGCGGGAGGCGTTTTCGCAGGTTGGCTGAGCCTGTCGATGTCCGCCGGGGGCGTCGCTCTTCCCGGGGCGGGCAAGGCTGCCATGATCGCGCTTTCCTGGGTGGGAATGGCCTTCGTGGCCGCGGGCCTCGCCGTCGTCTGGCGGTCCGCCGTCGTCCCCGGGGCGGTTCTCATTCCCCTCTTCTTGGGGCTCTCCCAGCTGCTGTCGGGAATAGTCTCGGCAGCCCGCTTCCTTCCCGACCGTTCGACTTTCGCCGTTTTCACGAGGGCCGGGGGAGACGCTCTAGATCCGGGCCCCGGGATGCTCGTTCTCCTCGTGTGGGTCGTGTGCCTCACGACGATCGCGGCATGGCTGTTCGAACGCAGGGACGTTCGTTAGCTTTGCGGTCGGTCGGCCTTGCAAAAGGAGAGAGGCAAGGCTGACAGGCCTTCCGTTTGCGGATAAGATGACAGGCACCGACCCGGTTAGGAGGTGCAGCGGTGATCACCAGGGTCGACGTCGCCCCCGAGGTCCGCTGCCGGGCCCGTCCGAGCCCTTCCGGGACGGCGGGGCGCTTGCATCGGCGGCCCCGCCGTCCGGTTTCTGCTATGCGCTCAAAGCGCCTTGAACATGCCCGTGAAGGGGACTGAGACCGCCGGGGCAGTCTTGTCCTCAGCCGGGCGGAAGTTCACGAATCCTCCCAGCGGAGCGGTCTCGGAGCCGCCGCGAAGCACGTACTCGTAGAGGCTGTAGCTCGGATCGCTGACGGAAACGGTCACGGTCCGCTCGCCGCGCGCGGGCACCCTCACGCCGTAAACCGCTCTTCCGTCCACGCTGAAGGACGTCCTGAGGCGGGGGTTCGTCCACTTTCCTCCCTCGCCGCCGAGCTTCAGGAGGGTGAACCCGCTGAAGCCGACGTACTGCGACCGGCTCCCGACATTGTGCAGACGGACCGTGAATTTCCAGTAGCCGTCGGCAAACTCCGCCCGCGCCGCGAGATTCGAGGGATCTGAGGCGCCGTCGACAGTCGCGTAAAGCTTAGTCTTGACGGCGGCGTCGGCGTCAGTCTTGCCGTAGCCCTGCACTTGCGGGGCGACGAGGGCAAGGGAGCGCCCGTCGTTCGTCCGGGCAGGCGCCGACGTCCCCTGGAGGAGCAGGCGCACGAGGTTCTCTTTCTCCTGCGCGGAGCGCGAGGCGAAAGCGGGGTCGGATTGCACGCGCTGGCGCACACGGGCGACGTCGGCGGCCGAAGGGGCGAAGGGCACATTTTCAGCCGACGTCGGAGCGGCTGTGGCTTGCGCCGCCGGGGACGGCGTCGACGCATCGTCGGCCAAAGACGCCGACATCGGCAAGAAAGCCGAGACGGCAACCGCCGCAAAGGCGACGAAACGTCGGGGGGTTCGGATTGTTGACATGCATGCCTCGCATTCATCGTGAGCGCAGCGGCGCTCGGTTTCGGAGCCACGAGCTTTCAGGGAAAGTGACCCTCCACTTGATGGTAACAATTTCAACTACTGAATGGAAGTAAAGAATTAAAGTAAATTCTTGCAAAGTTATTCTCGGAGCGTCGGACGTTTCCGGGCCGAGGATGCGCCGTAGGTGTGGACGTGCCTTCCGGATGGGACGCGTTGCGGGTGCGGACGCGCCTTCTTGGGATTGAAAGCTGTCGGCAGCGCGGGCGCCGTTCCTGAAGGCAGGCCGCCGCCTCGTTTCCCGAGAAGAGTGGGAAGTTTCCGCAGAAAAGCGGAGAGCGTCCCCGGATGGGCGAGGAGCTTCCCCAACGGCGTGCGAATCGCCGAATTCCTGTGGTAATGTCTCAGGCTATGAATAACTTTCGTTGATTAGCTGCGCCGCGACGTCCATTCCGCGGCGACATGACCTCACCCCAGTCAAGGCTATACGCGGGGTTTTCAGCCCTGCCTACGAAAGACAACAATGACATCCCATTCTCATCGCATATACGTCGTCCCCATGCCCAGGCGCCTGCCGCGCTTCATGAGGGAAGACACCTCGGAGCCAGACCGCGTCCCGGCAACGCCGTCGGGCATCATGCGCAAGGCGTTCCGAGACACCTGGAAAATCAACCTCGTCTATACGGCGATGGTCTGCATCGCCTCGGTCTGCACGGCCCTCATTCCCTGGGCGCTCGGCAAAGTGCTTGATTCGGGACTGGAAAACGGGTTGACCCCGGAGATCCTTCCCGGCGTCGGCCTGTTCGTCGGCCTCGTCCTCCTCAACTCCGTCACAAGCGTGTCCGAAGTGATGGAAATCGTCATTGCCATGCGGGCGGCGTGGAACCCCGCACGGCGGCTCATGCGCGTCGTATTCGGCCGGCGAACCGACGTCGGCCGCGACATGGCCTCCGGCGACATCGTCACGGCGATGACGGTAGACGCCGAGAGAGTCGGTTCGTTCACCGCCTATCTGCCGTCCGTCATCGGATCGTTCCTCGGCTTCGTCGCGGTCGTGGCCCTCATGATCGGCATATCCGTGCCTTTGGGGCTTTTCGTCGCCGTCGGGATGCCGATTCTCATGGCGGTCACCAGCTGGATGGTCAAGCCATTCGAGGCGCGGGTGGCCGAGCAGCGGGAGGAATCGGGGATTCTCACCTCGATCGCCTCCGACGGAATCGCAGGATTGCGCGTCATGCGCGGCGTGGGAGGCGCCGACCTTTACAACGAGACCTACGCGGCCCAGTCCGCTCGGGTGCGCGACGCCGGCATCCGCGCCTCGAAGTACCGAGCGCGTCTGCGTGTGGTCTCCGAGGCCGGTCCGGCTTTCTTTACGGCGGTGGTGATCGGCCAAGGACTGTGGATGACGTACGACGGCGCAATCAGCCCCGGAGCGCTCGTGGCCTTCTACGGCTTCACCGCGTATTTGTCCATTCCCATTGAAGCCCTCATCGACACGACGTACGTGGCCACTCGGGCATGGACGGGGGCGAAGAAGATGTCGCGCATCCTCGCGGCCAAGCGCCTCGTTTCCGACGCCCAGGCCGATCCCGGCCTCGCCGCGCCCGACTGGACGCGTGCGGCCTTGACCGACGCTGCGTCGGGGGTGCGGATCGGCCCGGGGAAGACGGTCGCCCTCGTATCGGCCTCTCCGGAGGAGTCCGCCGCCCTCGCCGCGCGCCTGGCCCGAACCGACGACGCCGACGAAGTGTACGCCGACGGCGTCGATCTGCGCCGCCTCCGACTGGCCGAGGTCAGGAAGAACATCGCCTACTCCGGCCCGATAGCCGAGCTGTACATGGGCACGCTCCGCTCGAATCTGCTCGGTCCGGACGCCGAGCCGATCGAGCCGCGCGCAGTGGCGGCGCAGGTTGCCGACGCCCTCAAGCC
Source organism: Peptidiphaga sp. (assembly GCF_057238965.1). Taxonomy (NCBI): domain Bacteria; kingdom Bacillati; phylum Actinomycetota; class Actinomycetes; order Actinomycetales; family Actinomycetaceae; genus Peptidiphaga; species Peptidiphaga sp. The sequence goes on along the minus strand of NZ_DBHHEV010000023.1, from coordinate 996 downwards.
GGGCGGCGAGATTCGCCCGGTTCTCAGCGAGGAGCCGGGAGAGCGGCCGGTCGATGCCCGCCTGCTGCGCGCCGTCCACGCAGCCGACGGCGCCGACGTCCTCTCCTCGACTGAGGGAGGGCTTGACGGCCAGGTCGCCGAACGCGGCAGATCGATGTCCGGAGGCCAGCGCCAGCGAGCGGCGCTCGCCCGCGTACTCGCGTTGGACGCGCCCGTCACGATCCTCGTCGAGCCGACGAGCGCCGTCGACTCGCACACGGAATCCCGGATCGCCGAGCGGCTGGCCGACTGCCGCGCTGGAAAGACGACAATCGTCGCCACCGTTTCGCCCCTTGTGCTCGGCCGATGCGACGAGGTCGTCTTCCTCGTCGACGGGAAAGAGGCCCTGCGCGGGACCCACCACGAGCTTTCGTCCCACCCGGAGTACCGGGCCGTGGTCCACCGCGGCGAAAGCGATGAAGGCGGCAAAGCGCCGGCTGCGCCGGAGGCAAGAGGCGAAGGCGCAGGGGACGTCGGCGGCGAGAAGATCGGCGTTGACGAAAAGGGCGGCGTTGACGAGAAAGGCCGCGTTGACGAGAAGGGCGGCGTTGACGAGAAGGGCGGCGTCGGCCTCGGCAAAGCCGACGTCGACCGTGAGAACGGAGGTGCGAAATGAGGCTCCCGGTGGCCGACACGCGCACCGCCGTGCGCAAACTCCTCGGCCTCATCGCTGATCGCAAGGCCGAGTTCGCGGTCGTTTTCACGCTCCAGACGGCGCTCGCCGTCGTCGGCGTTGTGACGCCGACGGTCGTCGGCCGCGCGGTCGACGCCGTCGCCGCGGGAACGACGTCCTCCTACATCCGCAACGCGATCGCGTTCATCGCCGTCGTCGTGGTGATACAGGCCATTTTGGGGTACGCGGCAAGCCTGCGCGCCTACGTCTTCTCACAGAAGATTCTGGCCGTGCTGCGTGAGCGGGTCGTGAGGGCCGTGACCTCCCTTCCCCTCGGGACCGTC
>NZ_DBHHEV010000022.1:26683-28272 GCF_057238965.1 Peptidiphaga sp. | reverse complement strand
GGACAGGGCGATGCGCAGGTCGCGCTCCTCGGCCAAAAGCCTCATGGCCCGATACAGTTCGCCCTCCGTTTCGCCCAGCCTTCCGGCCGAATCGGAGTGCGCGAGCACCGATTGGACGCCGAGGAGCTCGACGGAGTCGGCGATGTCCGCCTCGTCGGCCCACCGATCGCGCACGAGCCCGACGACGAGCTCGGACGTCTCCTCGGAAAACCGTGCGGAGAAGACGTCGGAGGCCAAGCTGGCCGGACGCGCGAAGAACGTCGGCTGCGGAGAAGGCCTCCTCACCGAAATCGAGCCCGCGCGCGCTCTTTTGCCGCAAAAGCGCGCCCCAGCGGTCCTTTGCACGCTCGTAGGATTCCCGGCTGACTGCACGCATCTACTTCTCCTTCGGCCGCTGTCCGGCCGGGGCGCTCACATCCGCCTCGAGCTCGTCGAGGAAGGAATCGACCACGGCGGAAGAGACCTTGGGATCGAGGGCCTGCTCTCCGACAATTCGGCCGGCCAGTTCGGCGGCCAGCGATCCGACGTCGCGCCTAAGCTGGGTTCTCGCGAGCTTCGCGTCTGCCTCTATCTGGCGCTGAGCAGCGTCCGCGACCCTCTTCGCCTCGACGGAGGCGTTCTTCTTGGCATCCTCGACGATCGTCGCGGCGTTGCTCTGAGCGGTCTCGCGAATTCTCGCCGCCTCGCGCCTGGCCTCGTCTACCTCGTCCGCGAGCGCGGCCCGTTCGCGGGCTGCCTCCTCGCGGGCGCGCTCCGCCTGGTTCAGCCCCTCGTCGATCTTCTGCGTGCGCTCGTCGAGCAGCCGCATGAAGGTGGGCCAGGCGAACTTGAAGATCGCCAGGGCGACGATGACGAACGAGACGGTTCCCCAGACCAGGTCGGCAGTCGCCGGAAGTATGAGGGAGTGCTCGGAAGCGGTCGTCATGATCAGGAGCCGAAGGCGAAGCCGGCCACGAAGCCCAGAAGACCGAGGGCCTCGGTGAAGGCGATCGACAGGAACATGTTGACGCGCAGGTATCCCTTGAGCTCGGGCTGGCGCGCCGTCGCTTCCTGATTCTTCGCGCCGATGAGTCCGATGCCGATGCCGGGGCCGAGGGCCGCGAGCCCGTCACAGATGGGTGCGATCGAGACGACCATTTCGAGTTCCTTTTGTTCGGTGGATAAATCAGTGTTCTATGGACAGTGAGATGTAGGCCGCGGCCAGCAGGGCGAAGATGTAGGCCTGCAAGGCGGCTACGAAAGCCTCGAAAAGCGTGAACACGACCCCTGCCGCGAGGGTCAGGGAGCCTAGGGCGATCCCCATTCCCCCGCTCATCGAAAGGTAGAGGTAGTGGGTCCCCAGGAAGCAGAGGACGAGCAGGAGGTGCCCCGAGACCATGTTGGCCAGAAGTCGGATGGTCAGCGTGAGCGGGCGGATGACGAAGGTCGAGAGCAACTCGATCGGCGTCATGAAGAGGTAGATGGGTTTGGGCACGCCCGGCGGGAAAAGCTGTTCCTTGAAGAAATGGCCGGCGCCGTTGGCCTTGATTCCCGCGTAGAGGAAGGAGACGTAGGCCACGATCGCGAAAATCAAAGGCATGCCGATGATG
>NZ_DBHHEV010000022.1:17029-26673 GCF_057238965.1 Peptidiphaga sp. | reverse complement strand
TGCGATCTGCAGCCCGGGAATGATGCCCGTGACGTTCATGAAGAGCAAACCCATGAAAATCGTGGCCAGAAGCGGCTGATACGGTTTCGCCCTCTCCCCGAGGATTTCGTGGCCCACCTGATTGCGCGAAAAATCGAGAATCGATTCGAAAGCTCCCTGAGCGCGGCCGGGCACGAGCTTCGCCTTCTTGTAGTAAAGGAAACAGAGAAGGAAGAGCACGGCGACGGCGATGAGCCGGACGAGGACCACCCGGTTGATCGCAAAAGGCGTCCCGCCGAAGAGGATGGGGTCGGGAAAGAACTCGTCGATCGACGGCGCTTCGAAGTCGCCTGAGGCCAAGACCCGGCCGTTCGCCAGAGCCGTGAACGCGTTCGACACTTCCTACCCCTTCGTTGATCCGGCAGCGTGGTTTGTCTCATTCGCACCATACACCACTCGCGGGAATGCCCGCGAGCACGTACACCTCACGATGTTACGCCCTGAACCGAGAGAGGCGCCACATGCCCGCCGAACCGGAGCGGCGAGACACTCCCCGTCGATCGAAACGGACCCGAAATGCCGGGCAAAACGGAGGGAAGACGTCAAGCAAAGCGGAGGGAGGACATCAAGAGGGGAAGTCGTCCGCCTCGTCGTTCCTTCCAGCGTTCCGCCCTTCGAGGCCTTCCCGCTCTCCAAAGGCTTCCCGCACTTCCAGGCCTTCCTGTCTTCCAAAGGCTTCCCGCACTTCGAGGCCTTCCTGCCATTCAAAGCCTTCGCGCCGCCTCAACACGCCCCACGAATCGATCGCAAGGGACACGACGACGCCGACCGCCACTGCAGCGGCCAGTGCTCTGCGATTGAGGCCCACCCAGCTGTCGAGGACGGTGAAGGCGCCAAGCACCGCCGCCATTTTCAGAACGAAGCCGAAAGCCATCGCCGCGCCCGAGCACCGGCGGGCGGCCGCGGCCGTGAGCGCGCCCGCCGCGCCGACCGCCGCCGCGGCGACGGCAATCGAGCGGGCGACGTCAAATCTTTCCGCAGCCGCAAAAACGCAGGCTCCGAGGCAACCGAGCACGGCCATGGCAGCGAGGTTCCACAGAGCGATCGTCCGCAGCGTCCTGTCGGCGTCCGCCATCCGCCCGCCTTACGCCCCTCGCCACGCATCGGCGCGCCTCTCGACGCGTTCGACGCCGTCTTCCGAGCTCGCTGCGCGCTCTTGAGTCGCCGCGGGGCCGCGCGGAACGTCGGCTTCCGTCTCAACCTGGATGAGCTTGTGCCTGGCTGCGCGCCGGGATCGCGGCAGCAACGATCCGCCGGGCGGCTGCTCAGTGCGCCGCGACGGCGCGCCGAACTCCGGAGGATCAGCCGGGCGAGCCCCGGGGTCACGCGAATCGGCGTGCTTTCCCCCCACCCGCTGAGGAGCGGCCTCTCGAGCTCTCTCCGGCGGGGCAGGCCCTCGCGGCGGTTGCGGCGCCGCGGCCTTCGTCCGCTCTTCGCCTTCCTCCCGCTCGGGGACGGCAAGTTCCGCCCCCTCGGCGCCGGAAGGACGGGCGTCAGCGCGGGAAGAGCGGACGTCCGCGCCGGAAGGACGGGCGCCTCCCGCAGGCGAGCGGGCGTTCGTCGCGTCGGCCGAGGGGATCCGCGTGTCGTCGTCTGCGTCGTCCCCGCGCCTGCCGAACTGATGCCGTGTGACGAATATCCCGAAGATGAGGCAAACGAAGGCGACCGTCCCGACGATTCGCGCGGGAAATCTCACGAGCGCCACGCAGGTCAGCGAGGCCATCGCGGCCCACATGTAGAGAATGAGGACGGCGCCCGCGTGGGAATGCCCCCGGCGCAGAAGCCGGTGGTGAAGATGGCCGGCGTCGGCGGCGAACGGAGACTGCCCGCGGGCGAGCCTGCGGGCGACCGCCCACGTGAAGTCGAGGAGCGGCAAGAAAATCACGGCGGCGGGCACGAGAAGCGGCATCACCGCGGGCAAGGCGTATCCGGGCGACGTGTTGGCCGGATCGATTTGCCCTGTGACGAGGATGCCCGCCGCCGCGATGAGCACGCCGAGCATGAGGGCGCCGGAATCGCCCATGAAGATCCGGGCCCGGTGGAAATTGTGGGGAAGGAAACCGGCGCATATGCCGACGACGGCGGCGACCACGACGCACGCCGCCGACGCGTAGTCGCTCGGGGAGGCGTCGCGCGTGAGCGTGTAGGAATAGACGAAGAAAGCCAGTCCGGCGATTCCCACGATTCCTGCGGCCAGCCCGTCGAGCCCGTCGACGAAGTTGACGGCATTGGCCACAATGACCATGACAATCGTCGTGATGAAGAGCGTCAGCCGCGTCGATCCGACCGTCAGCCCCATGAAGGGGACGGTCACCAACTGGACTCCCTGCCATGCCATCGTCCCGGCGGCGAGCACCTCGCCCGCCAGCTTTGCGTACCAGACGAGCTCCCAGACGTCGTCTATCGCACCGACCAGGCACATGAAGCCCGCGCCGAGCAAGACACCCCAAATCGCGGAACCTCGCGGAAAGACGCCCGACAGATAGGGTATTCGCGAGGCGATGAGGATGGCTGCAGAAAATCCCAGATACATGGCCACGCCGCCCAGCCTCGGGATGGGAAGGGTGTGCACGTCGCGTTCGCGCACCTGCGTGATTGCGCCGAGCAAAAGCGCCAGTCGTTTGACTACGGGAACCAGCAGATACGTCGCAACGGCTGCGATCGCCATGATGAGAAGGTAAACGCGCACTAGGCAACATCTCCGAATCGGGCGAGCTCGCCCCTGTCGATGCCGCCCTCTCGCAGAACCCTCATGAGATCGCCGTCGAAAGACACGATCGTGGAGGGCGCTCCGCCCGGGCACGGACCGCCGTCGAGGTAGACGGCGACCTTCTCTCCAAGCTGCTCGACGGCTTCGCCCACAGTCGCAGCGGGCGGGCGGCCGCTCAGATTCGCGGACGAAACGGCAAGCGGCCCGGCTGCTTTCAGCAATTCCAAGGCGACGGGATGATTCGGCATCCGCAACGCGATTGTGCCGTTCGTCTCACCGAGGTCCCATCCAAGCCGCTCGGAGGGCAGGACGAGGGTCAACGCGCCGGGCCAGAACTCGTCCATGAGAGCTTTCGCAACGTCGGGGGCCTCCCGCGCCAGTCCCTCGGCCTGGACCGCAGAGGCGACGAGGACGGGCGAGGGCTTGTCTCTCCCGCGCCCTTTCGCGGTGAGAAGGCGATCGACGGCTCGGGGGCTCCGAGGGTCGGCCCCGACCCCGTAAACGGTGTCGGTCGGAAGCACAACGAGCGAACCTTCGCGAACGGCCGCAGCCGCTGCCCTTGCGGCGTCGGCGTCCGCGCTGTCGATGACTCTCATCGCGCCTCCCAACTTCAATGCTCATCTAAGGGTAGCCGAGCTCGCAGCCATCGCGGGCGTCCGGCTAAATCCGCTCCCGTTTCCGCCTTGACGAATCCCGTCTTCAACGCAAGGCGCCGCAACGGCTCGGCCTGTTCCTCGGCGTGTTCCATGACCAGAAGCCCGCCCGGCTTCAAAAGTCCAACCGCCTTTTTGACCAAGGCGTTCGGCATGTCCAGGCCGTCTTCTCCGCCTCCCCACAGGGCGGCGGCGGGGTCGGCGAGAACCTCCGGAGACAGTTCGCAGCGCGCGGGCACGTACGGGGGGTTCGCGACGACGACGTCGAACTTTCCGCGCGCGCCGCCGGGTTCGAGGGCGTCGGGTTCGCTCGTGCCGGAATCTTCGCGCACGTCAGGTTCGCTCGCGCCGGAGAGTTCCAGCGCGTCGGCGAGGACGAATTCGACGGGGTCGCCGTAGGCGGCGTTGTTTTCACGCGCCACTTGAAGAGCCTCGGCTGAGGCATCGACGCCGACGACCGCGGACCCCGGGACCTCCGTCGCCACGGCGAGGGCGATGGCGCCCGATCCTGTGCACAGGTCGAGGACGCGCGGCCGCTCGCCCCGATCGGCGATCCGCCGAGCCTCGTCGACGGCGTCTTGCGCAACGGCCTCGGTTTCGGGTCTGACTATGAAGGCGCCCGGGCGGCTGACGAGCTCAAGCCAGCGAAAGTACATGCGCCCGGTGATGTGCTGGAGCGGCTCGCGGGCGGCTCTGCGCACGACGGCCCGCGAAAACGCCGCGCGTTGGTCAGGCGTCGGGTCGGCGTCCGGCAGGCGGCGTACGCCGACCGCGAATTCGGCAAGCTCGCGGGCGTCCGACGTCGGGGAGGCCACTCCGGCGTCGCCCAAAAGCGCGGACGCCTCCGCAATCAGGCGATTCCAACTTCTCCGCGTCACTCCTGGGAGGCCATCCGCTCGGCCTCGTCCATCTCGCGAGCCGAATCGACGAGAGGCCCGAGGTCTCCGGCGAGAACCTGGTCGAGGTTGTAAGCCTTGTACCCCGTGCGATGGTCGGAGATCCTGTTTTCGGGGAAGTTGTAGGTGCGGATTCGTTCGGAGCGATCGACCGTGCGCACCTGCGAGCGGCGCATGGCGGCGTTTTCCTCGGCCTGCTGTTCGAGCTGCATCTGGCGAAGCCTCGCCCTCAGGACGCGCATGGCGGCCTCTCGGTTCTTGATCTGCGATTTCTCGTCCTGACAGGAGACGACCAGTCCGGTGGGAATATGCGTGATGCGCACGGCGGAATCCGTTGTGTTCACTGACTGCCCGCCCGGGCCCGAGGAGCGAAACACGTCGACGCGAATGTCGGCGTCGGCGATCTCCACCTCTCCGGGGTCGTCGACCTCGGCGAAGACAAGCACTCCTGCTGCGGAGGTGTGTATGCGGCCCTGCGATTCGGTGACGGGGATGCGCTGAACGCGGTGGACCCCGGCCTCGAATTTGAGATGCGCCCACACGCCGTCGGCGGGGTCCTCGGGAGCCGAACGCAGCCGGACGGCCATCTGCACGTCCTTGAAGCCGCCGAGCTCGGTGGGCATCGAGCTGAGGATCTGCGTCTGCCAGCCCATCCGCTCGGCGTAACGCTCGTACATTCGCAGCAAATCTCCCACGAAGAGGGCCGATTCCTCGCCGCCCTCCCCCGCCTTGACTTCGACAATGGCGTCGCGGGCGTCGTCGGGGTCGCGGGGAATGAGCACGTCTTTGAGGGCGGCCTCGGCCTGCGCATAAGCTTCTTGCGAACCGGGCAGCTCGGGGCGGAAGAGCTCGGCGTCCTCGCCGCCGGCTTCGACGATCTCCCGGGTCTCCGAAAGATCGGCCTCGGCGCGCCGGTAGGCCTCATAAACGCGCACGACCCGCCCCAGCTCGGCGTACCTGCGCCCGAGGGATTTCATCTTCTCGGGACTCGAGAGCGCCTCGGGGCTGGACATCTCCGTTTCAATTCTGCGGTGCTCGGCGAGCATCTGCTCGGCGAGCTCGATCTGACTGCTCATTCCTCACCACGCTCCTTCTCAAAGAAAATACACCTCGGCGCCGACGCATTTCCTGCGTCGGCGCCGAGAGCACGAACTACTTGGCCTTCCGCTTGCCGTAACGGGCCTCGAACTTGGCCACGCGGCCGCCGGTGTCGAGAATCTTCTGCTTGCCGGTGTAGAAGGGGTGGCAGGCGCTGCACACATCGACGCGAAGGTGGTCGCCCTCAATCGTCGAACGAGTTTCGAACTCGTTGCCGCACGTGCACGAAACCTTGATGGCATGGTATTCGGGATGGATTCCCCGCTTCATTTGAGCTCCTTGGATCGTTGAACGCCCCGGGTCCGATGCGCGGACGGCCTCTCAGGGGAGACCGCCCTTGCCGCGGGGCGAAAAGCGCCTGCGGCCGCGACACCGGTGAACCGGAAGCCGACGAGCTATTTTTACACAACTCGTCGCTTTTGTACATCCGCTTACGCCGTGGGAGGACGGACGAATCGCGGCGTCGACTGCAGCGCAGATCAATTCGCCTGCATCGACTTCATGATCTGCACGAGGAATTCCGCATTCGACTCGGTCTTGCGCAAACGCCCAAGCATGAAATCGGAGGCCTCCGCCACATCGAGCGTTCCAAGGGCCCGGCGCAGCTGCCAGATGACCTTGAGCTCCTCCTGGCTGAAGAGCAGCTCCTCGCGGCGCGTGCCGGAGGCGTTGACGTCGATCGCCGGGAAGATGCGCCGATCCGCCAACTGGCGCGAGAGGCGCAGCTCCATGTTGCCGGTGCCCTTGAACTCCTCGAAAATCACCTCGTCCATCTTTGAGCCCGTTTCGACCAGCGCCGAGGCGATGATCGTCAGAGACCCCCCGTTTTCGATGTTGCGGGCCGCTCCGAAGAACTTCTTCGGCGGGTAGAGGGCAGCGGCGTCGACGCCTCCCGAAAGGATGCGCCCCGAAGCGGGAGCGGCGAGGTTGTAGGCGCGAGAGAGCCTGGTGAGCGAGTCGAGAAGCACGACGACGTCTTGGCCGAGCTCCACGAGGCGCTTGGCCCGTTCGATGGCGAGCTCCGCGACGATCGTGTGGTCGGAGGCCGGGCGGTCGAAGGTCGAGGCGATGACCTCCCCCTTGACCAGGCGCTTCATGTCCGTGACTTCCTCGGGGCGCTCGTCAACCAGAACCACCATGAGGTGGACGCGCGGGTTGTTCGACGCAATTGCCATGGCAATTTGCTGCATGACCATCGTCTTTCCCGCCTTCGGCGGGGCGACGATGAGGCCGCGCTGGCCCTTTCCGATCGGGGCGACGAGGTCGATCGCACGCGGCGTCAGGGCCTTCGGCGTCGTCTCCAGACGGAGCATGTCCTGCGGGTAGAGCGGGGTGAGTTTGTTGAACTCGGGCCGGGTGAGCGAACGTTCGACGTCGAGGGAATTGATCGTGTCGATCTGAACGAGCTGGTTGAGCTGGTTGTAATGGTTGCGGTTGCGGTTGCGATTGCGATTGTTGTAGTGCTGATCGCCTTCGGTGCGCGGCCGAACCGCGCCGACGATGGCATCGCCGCGGCGCAGCCCGTGCTGCTTGACGATCTGCTGGGAGACCGCTGCGTCGTTCCCGCCGGGAAGATACCCTCCGGTGCGGAGGAAAGCGTTGTTTCCCTCGAAGTCGAGGATGCCGGCGACTTGCAGAAGGTCCTCGTCGTCGCGCTGCGTGGCTTCCTGAAACTCGCTGCGGTCGCGATTGCGGTTCCTGTTGCGGTTGCGCGACCGACGGTCGGACGCCGTGTCTTCCCCGCCGGCGCGGCGCTCAGCCGCATCTCCGATCGCGTCAAGCGCCGCGCGTTTGTCGGATTCGGTCATGCCGCCGTCGCGCCCGCGGTCGTCGCGATTCTTTCCCCTGCCGTTGCGCTCGTTGTTGCGTTCGGCGCGCTCACGCGCAACACGCTCGTTGCGTTCGCGCCTTTGACGCCGCGAAAGATGTTCGGATTTGTCTTCGGAACCCTTGGATTCGGGCAGAACGATGTCGATCTCGCCGTCGCGAGGGCCGCGACGGCGAACCCGCGCCCGCTGCGCGCCGCGATCCGCTCCCTGGCTTCCGCGATCGGCCGTCTGGGCGCCGCGCTCGTCGGAACGATTCCCGGGCTTGGAACCATCCTGCCCGGCTGTCTTGGCACCGCTCCGGCCCTGGGCGTTGTCGCTTGAATTGCCGCCGTCGGTCGAATTGCCGCCGTTGCCGCTCGGATTGTGCGCGTCCCGGGCGGCGGGCCATTCGAACGGGGTGTTGGTTTCGACCTTTTCCTTCGCAGGCTTCGCTTCGGCAGAGGCGCCGGCGTCGCCGCCTTTGTCCGCATTCGCATCGGCGGGGGCAGGGGTCGCATTGACCCGTCCGGCGAGCGGATTGGCCTCGCCAGAAGCCGATTTGGCGGGGTCGGCCTTGATCTTGGGGGCTTCGTAGCGCACCTTGATCTCGGTCCTGTTTTTGGGCGGGCGTCCGCGCCGCGCCGGTCCCGTTACGGATCGAATCGCGGCGACAAGATCTGCCTTCTTGGCTTTCGGGTCAACCTCAAGACCCAGAGCTTTAGCCGCTTCCCGCAGTTCGGGCAGGCGCATGGTCGATACCGCGCCCAGGTTGATTTGGCTCACGAGGTTCCTTCCTCGGATTGTCGGCCTGTGTCGACAATCGACTTGTGGGGGAATAACACCGAATGTGCGTAATTTCGGTGAAGGGAATAGCCGGGGACGCCTCTGGTCTCTCCGAGCTGGTTCTAGAATAGCAGCATTTTCTATCGACACCTACATTTTAAGGAAGTTCCCGGCGAGTTCTTCTCCCCAACCGGCGCGTCTTCTCCTTTCCACGTTCCTCTGAGTCCACCGAATTTTAACGGACCGTTGCGTCACTCCCTCGCGATTCTTCGATGAGGCGCGCGCCGCTGCCGATTCCCGCGGTGATCGATCTGAACCCCCGGGCGGCGAGAAGATCCCGCGTGCGCCGATCCAATTTGTCAAAAACGAGCACCGAAGGGCCCGCCCCGGAAATGACAGCGGGCCATTCCGCCTCCCGCAAAGCCCGAAGGACTTCAGCCGATTCCGGCATGGAATCGGCCCGATAGCCCTGATGCAGGCGGTCGCCAGTCGCCTCGAGGAGCAAGTCCGGCCTCCCTTGAAGCGCAAGAACCAGCATGGCCGCCCTGGACGCGTTGAAAGCCGCATCCCCATGGGGCACATCGGAGGGCAAAACAGAGCGCGCGGCTTCGGTGGCCAATTCCGCATCGGGAACCAAAAGGGTGGTCTTTATCTCTTTTGCGACGTCGATCTTCACAGCCTTGGGGCCCTCGTCCGCCATCCACGAAAGAACCGCCCCGCCGTGAAGCGCGGGCGCCGCGTTGTCGGGGTGCCCCTCGAATTCCGTGGCGAGGCGCAGGACTGCGTCGTCGTCGAAAAGCTCGGGTTGGTCGACAAGGCCTCGCACGAGCATAAGCCCCGCGACAACTGCGGCCGCGCTCGATCCGAGTCCTCTTCCCTGGGCGATTCCGTTGCGGCAGTTGAGCTCAATTCCGGCTTGCGGGAGCCCCGCGGCGTCGAAGCCGCGCCTCATCGCCCTGACGATGAGGTGGGAATCGTCGGTGGGGAGCGTGCCCCGGCCCTCGCCCAGAATATGGACGCGCGTGGCCCCGGTGGTCAACCGCACGTGGACTTCGTCCCACACGTTGTGGGCGAGCCCCAGGCAGTCGAATCCCGGCCCTAGATTTCCCGATGTGGCGGGAACCCTCACTCCCGCCGTCGCCCGCACGATGCGCATCACAAATCCAAAGCGGATGCGACCGCCTCAAGAGTGGGCGCAACCGGGTCGAAGGACAGTTCGCGCCCCTCGAGCGCGGTGGCCGTGTCCTTGAGGCCGTTGCCCGTGACGGTGCACACAATAGTCGCGCCTTCGGGCACCTTCCCTTGTTCCGCGGCCTGCAAAAGCCCGGCGATGGAAGCGGCCGACCCCGGTTCGACGAAAACGCCCGTCTCTGCGGCGAGAATCGATTGAGCTTGAAGGATCTGCTCGTCAGTCACCCTGTCGATCCAGCCCCGCGAATCGTCGCGGGCCGCCTCGGCGTACTTCCACGACGCCGGATTTCCGATCCTGATGGCCGTGGCCACGGTCTCCGGGTTCTCGACGACGCGGCCGAGCACGAGCGGAGCGGCGCCCCACGCTTGGACGCCCCACATCTGAGGAACCTTCGTCGAAACGGGAGCCGCTCCGGCGGTGCGGGCCATCGAGGTGAGGGCGGTGCGGCCTGCGTATTCGCAATAA
>NZ_DBHHEV010000022.1:14080-17019 GCF_057238965.1 Peptidiphaga sp. | reverse complement strand
GATGTTTCCGGCGTTGCCCACCGGGAGCACGTGGATGTCGGGGGCGTCGCCCAGCTCGTCGACGATCTCGAATGCGGCCGTCTTCTGCCCTTGAAGCCGGTATGGATTGACGGAATTGACGAGGGCGACGGGATGGCTTTCGGTCAGTTCGCGGACGATCCTCAAACAATCGTCGAAGTTCCCGTCGACGGCGACGAGCGTGGCGCCGTGGACGATCGCCTGAGCAAGCTTCCCGGCGGCGATCTTTCCCGCGGGCAAGATGACGGCGGCGCTCAAACCGGCGGCTGCCGCATAGGCGGCGGCCGAAGCCGACGTGTTGCCCGTCGAGGCGCACGCGACGACTTTTGCGTCGGTTGTCAACACCTGGGAAATGGCGGTCGTCATTCCGCGGTCTTTGAACGAGCCCGTGGGGTTGGCGCCTTCGACCTTGACGTAGACGCAAGCCCCTGTTCGCGCGTCAAGGGCGCGGGCGCGGACAAGCGGGGTTCCGCCTTCCTTCAGGGTGACGATCGGATCGCCGTCGTCGAAGGGAAGCCAATCGGCATACTCGCGAATGAGCCCTTGCCACTGATGCGCCATCAGGATTCCTCCACTCGGTTGACGTTGTAAACCTCGGAAATGAACTCGGCGTCGGCCAGCTCGGCCAGAGTCGCCTCGAGATCCGCTTGGAGGGCCTCGTGCGTGCTGACGGTCAGACGAGCCAGTCCGTCTTCTCCGGCCGTCTGGACGACGGCCTTGATCGAGACGCCATGTGCGGCGAACACACCTGTGACCTTCGTCAACACGCCGATTTCGTCGCGCACGGCGAACTCCGCCTGGAAGCTCGAACGTCCACGCGAGGCTTCGAGCACCGGAATGTCCCCGTATATGAGTTCACGAGGGGCGCGCCCGCCGTCGACCTGGTGCGAGGCGGCGGCGACGACGTCGGAAAGGACGGCCGAGGCCGTCGGAGCTCCCCCGGCCCCGGGGCCGTAGAACATGAGCCGATCGGCCGCCTCCGCCTCAATGACGACCGCATTGAACGCCCCGCGAACGGAGGCCAGCGGATGATCGAGCGGAACGAGTGTCGGGCCGACGTGCAATTCGATGCCTTCGGGGCGGCGCTTGGCCGACGCCACAAGCTTCACCACGCACCCCGAACGTCCGGCGGATTCGATGTCCGCCTTCGTTATCGAGCGAATGCCGTGGACGTGCACGTCGTCGATGCCCACGCGGGTGTGGAAGGCGAGCGAGGCGAGAATCGCGCACTTGGCCGCGGCGTCGAGGCCGTCGACGTCGGCGGTGGGGTCGGCCTCCGCGTAGCCCAGCTCCTGCGCTTTGGCGAGCGCTTCGTCAAAATCGAGGCCCTTCACGGTCATCTCGTCGAGAATGTAGTTCGTCGTGCCGTTGACGATGCCCAAAACGGCCGTGATTCTGTCGCCCGCAAGCGATTCGCGCAGTCCGTAGACGACGGGAACCGCGCCCGCCACCGCGGCCTCGTAGTAAAGGTCGACGTCGGCCCGCGCCGCGGCCTCGTAAAGTTCGGGGCCGTGGGCCGCGAGAAGCGCCTTGTTGCCCGTGACGACCGATGCGCCCGCGGCGAACGCTCGAAGAATGTAGGAGCGCGCGGGTTCGATTCCGCCCATGAGCTCAATGACGACGTCCGCATCGTCGATGATCGACTCGGGGTCGTCCGTCAGAAGGGACCTGTCGACGGCGGGATCGCGAGGAGCTGAGACATCCCTCACAGCAATTCCCACGAGCTCGAGCTGGGCGCCCGATCTGGCGGCGAGGTCCTCCTTTTGCTCCGAAAGCAGGCGGGCGACCTGGGTTCCCACGGTTCCCGCTCCGAGAAGGGCGATTTTAACGACGGTCACTGTTCTCCTTTCGCTGGAAGTAGCTTACCGCCATCGGGCCGATGAGGCTCACCCGTCCACAGTCTCTCGCCTGTCCGCAGCCTTTTTCCACGTGCCACAGAAGCGCTGCGACCCACAAGGATGCCGCAGTCCGCAAGGGCGTCACGGTCCACAAGGAGGCCGCGGTCCGCAAGGAGGCCGCGGTCCGCAAGAGCGCTGCGACCCACAAGAATGCCGCAGTCCACAAGGGCGCCGCAGTCCGCGGCCCTCGTCTGCGCACAATGCTCGCGCCCTCGCGCGCCCTGCCGCCCCCATAAACCCTTTTGACGAGAACCTGCCGCCCCATAAGCCCTTTGACGAAAATCTGGGAGAATCGAAGCCCGGGCCGATTCGAATCCCGGCGAATTCGAGTTCGGAGAATCCACGCCCGAAAAATAGGAGAATCCAGGCTCGAGAAACAGTCGAGAAAGGCAACGGCATGAGCAACGACGGCACGAGCAGCGTGAAAAGGACGGCAGCCCTCGGCGGCGTCGTCCTCGGCGAAGGCCGGACGAAGGTCATCGTCCCCGTCACGGCGGAGACCTTCGACGAAATCAAGGAGCAAACTGCGAGCATCGCGAAGCTCGGCGGGCAAACCGCGAGCGGTGCGGAGAACGGCGTGGACGTCGTCGAATGGCGGATGGATTTCCTCGCCCCTTCGATTGACGTCCTCTCAGCCCTCGAAACGCTTGCGGGCTTCACCGATCTGCCCGTCTTGGCGACTTTCCGCACCGCGGACGAAGGAGGAAAGGCGATCGAGGCCTCCGCTTATCGGGACCTGCTCCTGGCCGTCGCCCGATCGGGAAAGGTCAGCGCGATCGACGTCGAAGCATTCCGCGACGAATCGACAGTGAGGGAGGTCATCGACGGCGCGCACGAGGCAGGCGTGGCCGTCCTGGCCTCCTACCACGATTTTCACGCCACGCCGGCGGCCGAGGAGATCATCGCCCGGCTCGAGGCCATGGACGCCGCCGGAGCGGATGTTCTCAAGCTCGCCTGCATGCCAACCTCCGTAGACGATCTGCTCGTTCTGCTGAACGCGACGCATCGGGCCTCGCGCACTTT
>NZ_DBHHEV010000022.1:0-14070 GCF_057238965.1 Peptidiphaga sp. | reverse complement strand
CGTCCGCTCATCACCGTCGCGATGGGGCCAATCGGGGTGCTCTCGCGCATCGCGGGCGGCGTTTTCGGCTCATGCGCGACGTTCGCCGCCGTCGGCAGAGGTTCGGCCCCGGGCCAGATCCCGGTCTCGGATCTTCGCCCGGCGCTTGACCTGCTGGATTCCGCGCAGTCGGCGACTTTTTAGCCTGCTGCATCGCAGCCTCAGCCCTCCCCTCAGCCTCAGTCTTCGCCTCGGCCTCAGCCCTCCCCTCAGCCTCAGTCCGCGTCGCGGCGGAGGTAGTCGGCATCGAGGGCGAGGAGGTCTTCCACGGTCTCGCGGCGCACAATCCAGCGCGACGCACCGCCTCGAACGGCCACCACGCCCGGACGCGGCAGGTGATTGTAATTCGAAGCCATCGACCGCCCGTACGCACCGGTGGCGGGGACGGCGAGAATGTCGCCCGCCGCGAGGTCCTCGGGCAGCAACACGTCGCGCACCACGATGTCCCCGCTCTCGCAATGCTTGCCGACGACCCTGCTTCTCACGCCGCCTTCCCCATTGCGAGACGCGAGGGCGGCCGTGTACGCGGCGTCGTACAAGGCAGGCCGAATATTGTCGCTCATCCCGCCGTCGACTGAAACATAGCGGCGCGGCCCGTCCTCCAATTCGACCGTTTTGACCGTCCCCACAGTGTAGAGAGTCATGCCCGCGGGGCCCACGATGTTGCGCCCCGGCTCGATCGAAACCCTCGGCGGCTCAATCCCCGACTCCGCGGAGTGCGAAGCGACGACGGACGCGAGGGCCTTTGCCAACTGCGCGGGGCTCGGGGGAACGGAGTCGCCGCCCGTGTAGCGGATGCCATAACCTCCGCCGAAGTCGACCTCGTGAAGCTCCAATCCGATCTCGCGATGGACCCGGGCCCGCAAGTCGAGCACCGCGCGTGCGGCTTCCTCGAAGGCCTCGACGACCAGGATCTGCGAGCCGATGTGCGAATGCAGGCCGACGAGCCGCAAATTCGGCGCGTTCACCGTTTTCTCGACAGCCTGCCAAGCGGCGCCGCCCGCGATCGACAGACCGAATTTTTGATCCTCCACAGCGGTGGACATGTATTCGTGTCCGCCGGCGTGCACCCCGGTCGTCACCCTGAGCATGACGGAGGCGACGGCGCCCTCGTCCCGCGCGATCGAATCGACGAACTCCAACTCGGCCAGAGAATCGACGACGAAATGCCCGACTTCCGCCCGCAGAGCGAGCTCGACCTCTTCGCGCGACTTGTTGTTGCCGTGCATCCCGATGCGGCTGCCCGGAACGCCCGCGGCCAGCGCCGTGCGAAGCTCCCCCTCGGAACAGGCGTCCACGGCGAGCCCTTCGTGTGCGACGGCCTTGGCTACGGCGACGCACAAAAAAGCCTTGCCCGCGTAGTAGACGTCAGCCCCCCGGAGGCGGGCGAAGGCCTCGTCCATGGCCTCTTTCCAGGCGCGCGCCCGGGTGCGCAGCACGTCCTCGTCAAGAATGTAAAGCGGCGTGCCGTACTCCGCCGCCAACTCGCTCACGCCGATGCCGCCGATTGCGATCTCGTCGCCGAAGCGGCGGGCCGACGACGGCCACGGTCCGTCCGACGAGCCGTCGGGCTCGGGCGCGGGAAGGTTTTCAAGATTCATATGAGCACTACATCCTCTCCGGAGCGCTGACGCCGAGCAGGCCCAGCCCGTTGGCAAGAACCACGCCTGCGGCGTCGTTCACCCACAAGCGCGTTCTATGAAGATCGGTGACCTCCTCTTCCGCGCGAGGCGTGACCCGAGCCTTACCATACCATGCATGGTATGCAGCCGCAACCTCTTCGAGGTAGCGCGCAACGCGGTGGGGCTCGCGAAGAGTCGCCGACTGGGCCGCGACGTCGGGGAAGCGCGCAAGCGTGCCGAGAAGCTCGGAATCGACGGCGTCCAGCAGACCGGGTGCGAATCCGTCCTCGCGCCTGACGCCGTGGGAGGCGGCGTTCGAGGCCACCGAGCACGTGCGCGCGTGGGCGTATTGGACGTAGTAGACGGGATTGTCGTTCGTGCGGGAGGCGACGAGGTCGAGGTCGAGGTCGAGCGTCGTGTCCACGGAGGCCCGGACGAGTGAATAACGGGCCGCGTCCACGCCGACGGCGTCGACGAGGTCCTCAAGCGTCACGACGGTTCCCGCCCTCTTGGACATGCGCACGGGAACACCGCTGCGGACGAGGTTGACCAGCTGGCCGATGAGGATCTCCATGTTCTCGCCCGGCCCGGCCGTATCGCCGTAGGCCCTCGCCATGGCGTACATGCGGCCGATGTACCCGTGATGGTCGGCGCCGAGCATGTAGACGCAGTTGTCCGCGCCGCGGGCGCGCTTGTCGAGATAATAGGCGAGGTCGCCCGCAAAATAGGCCGCTTCGCCGTCGGATTTGACGATCACCCTGTCCTTGTCGTCGCCGAAGTCGGTCGTGCGAAGCCACAGGGCGCCTTCTTTTTCATAGACGACGCCGCGCTCGCGCAGACGTTCGATCGCCTTGGAGACCGCGCCCGATTCGTGGAGCGAATCCTCGTGGAAGAAGACGTCGAAATCGGAGCGGAAATCGTGGAGCGAAGACTTGATTTCGGCGAACATCAACTCGACGCCTCGCGAACGGAAAGCCTCGAGGGCCTGCTCGTCGGGGAGCTCGCGCGGATCCGGCTCGCCGTCGGCGATTGAATCGGCGACCACCTTCTCGGCGATCTCCGTGACGTACTGCCCGCCGTATCCGTCCTCGGGGGCCTCCTCGCCGCGCGCCCGCGCCAGAAGGGACGCGGCGAAACGGTCGATCTGATTGCCGTGGTCGTTGAAGTAATATTCCTTGACGACCTTCGCTCCCGAAAATTCGAGGATCCGAGCGAGCGAATCGCCGACGGCGGCCCAGCGCGCCCCGCCGATGTGGAGGGGGCCGGTGGGATTGGCCGAGACGTATTCGAGGTTGACCGTTTTGCCGGCGCCGCCTTCCGTGCGTCCGTAGGAGCCGCCCGCCTCGACGACGGCCCGGGCGAGCTCGCCGACCGATGCGGCGGAGAGCCGTATGTTGACGAACCCGGGCCCCGCGACTTCGGCTTCTTCCACCCCGTCGTGCGCCGCGATCCGCGCCGCGAGGAGCTCGCCCAGTTCGCGCGGATTCCTCCCGGCGCGCTTGGCCAGCTGCATCGCGACGTTCGTGGCCCAGTCGCCGTGCTCGCGAGACCGAGGGCGCTCCACCTTCACGGCGGGCAGCTCGCCCTCGATCGTCAGAGTGCCGTCGGCGACGGCGGAGGCAAGTTCGTCGGCGACGAGCCGACTGAGTTCTTCGGGTGTCATGCGCGCAATTCTACGCGGCGGCTCCGACACATTCTCGCGAACGGGCCGTCCCGAGAAGCGCGAACTCGGTCATAGCTGCTAAAGTTACGTGTCAGGCCCCAATAGCTCAGTGGATAGAGCGTTTGCCTCCGGAGCAAAAGGTCGCAGGTTCGAATCCTGTTTGGGGTACAGCCTATCAACCGGGGCGCCGCTATGAACCGGGGCGCCGCCTACGAGCGGCTGACCGGGAGCCCTCGTTCCCGCAGCCCCTCGTACATCGCAGTCGGAACGTCCGTGATGATGCCGTCCACGCCCATGTCGAGAAGCCGGGCGGCGACGTCGACGTCGTCGATCGTCCACGCGTGGACCGCAATCCCCGCCTCGTGCGCCGACGCGACGAATCTCTCCGTCAGCACCGGAACCCCGCGGAAGGAAAGCGGGACTTGGGCGACTTGGGCCTCGGGAAGGCCTTTGAGCAGACGCCGACGCGCCGCCCCTTTCCTTGCTCGCGAGGCCGCGACGATCCTGGCGATGGCGCCTATGCCCAGCGAGCTCGCGGTCCCCGGCAGCTCGCCTCGCAAGCGCCGCAGCCGGCGCTCCGAAAAACTTGCGACGCACACCCTGCTCTGGGCGCCTGCCTCGCGTATCGCTCGGGCGAGCGGGGCTGCGACGTCGTCGGACTTCGCGTCGATGTTGAAAACGGCGTCGGGGTATTTTTCGAACGCCTCGTCCACGCGCATGACCGCCGGCCTGCCCTCGCGGCCGCGAACCCTCGCGAGCTCCCTCCACGTGTAGCCGCGGACTTTCCCGCCGACGCCGACGGTGCGGTCCAAGGTCGCATCGTGGCTGAGGACGGCGACGCCGTCGAGTGTGGCGCGAGCGTCGGTCTCCAGGTAGCGGAAACCTCGCTCGCCCATGGTCAGGAAGGCCTCTGCGGTGTTCTCCGGGCATTCCCCCGCGCCGCCGCGGTGGGCGACGACGATGGGGGCGCCGATGGGATAGAGCATCGCATCAGCCGCAAACCTGCGAGGCGTCGACCGCCTTCTGATCCTTCAGGAACTGGACGGGGTTCATGAGCTTGTCGTTTTGGTCGTGCACCTCCAGGTGCAGGTGCGGGCCGGTGGAATTGCCGTTGGAGCCCACTTTTCCAATGACCTGGCCGGCCTTGACCGTGTCGCCCTTCTTGACGAGAACCCCGTTGTCGTACATGTGGATGTACCACGTGTAGTACGTCTTTCCGCCAATCTCGTGCTTGACGATGATGAGGTTGCTCGAACGCCCCTGAATCCCGGCGCCGGCGTGGGTGACAACGCCGTCGGCGACTGCGTGGATCGGAGTGCCCATTGGCGCCGCGAAATCCTGGCCGGCGTGCATCGAGACGTCGCCGTAGATCGGGTCGACGCGATATCCGAAGGCCGACGTCAAACGATAGACGCCCTGCTGGAGGGGCATGACGATTTGGCCGGCTTGGTGCGAGCTGGCAAACGCCGCCCGCGCTCCGGCCGCCCCGGAGGCGGAACAGGTGATCGTCTCGTTGTTTTCGTTCTCTTTGGCCTGGTGAGAGAATTCGTTGGCCATCGAGCGGGCCTGCGCGTTGGCGTCGCCGGTGAGGGCGGCCGGAACGTCGGCCTTCTCTTTCGTTTCGCCCCCGATGTAGGAACGAGAGAGGTTGTTCTGCGCAGCGGTCGCCGGCGTGTTGTTTGTGGCGAGAATCGGCACGCCTACGGCCACCAGCGTCGCGACGCCGGCCGCCACGCCCTGGATGGCCCACTTCTTCGAGCCGAAGGAAGCCGGCTGCTCGCTCGCGGCGGACTCGGACTTGGCGACTTTCCCCCTGGAGCCCTTGCTGTCCTTTGCGGCTTTCGCGTCTGCTGCCGCCTTCGCGTCTGCTGCGGCTTTCGCCGCTTTGCCGCTTCTGCGCCGACGTTCCAAACGGGATATCTGCGCGCCTTCGGAAATGGCGTCGCTGATCTCGTTGCGGGTGAGAACGGCGGTCTCTTCGTCGGACTCGTTTGCCCCGTCCTCGTTGTCAAAGGCCGCCGCAGCAGCCTCCGCCGCACGCTCGGCCTCGAGGATCTTCCGCGCCAACTCGGCCTGCTGCCGCCTGCGCTCCCGACGAGCCTCTTCACGGCTCGCGGTTTCCTGCTCTGCGCGAAGCTCCTCGGCGGCCCGGCGCTCGTCTTCTGCGCGTTGCTCAGCGGCGGCGCGGGCCTCCGCCGCTTTTCGCGACGCCTCGGCCTCCTGCTCCCGCAGCTGCTGTGCCCTGCGGGATTTCTCCAGGCGAGCGGCCTTCTTGGCTTCGCGCTCTTTGCGCGCCTCCTCGGCTTTGCGGTCCGCCTCCGCCTGGCGAACGATCTCCAGACGCCTCGTGATTACGGCGAACGGGCTGCTTCCCGGGGAGCCGGCGGCCGCGGCCTTTGCCTTCTGAGCTTCCTGAGCCTTGCGGGCCTCCTCGGTTTTCCGCCGCACCTCTTCGGCCTGGCGAATCGCCTCGGCTTCTTGCTCTTCCTCCGCGCGACGAGCCTCCTCGGCTCTGCGCGCTTCCTCCGCCCGCCTGGCCTCTTCAGCCTTGCGCGCCTCCTCGGCCTTGCGAGCCTCTTCGGCGCGACGAGCCTCCTCGCGTGCGGCCCTCCGCGCCGCGCGCTCCTTGCGAAGCTCTTCCAGCTTGCGGGCCTCTTCGGCCTTGCGAGCCTCTTCGGCTCGCCTGGCCTCTTCAGCCTGACGCGCTTCCTCCGCGCGACGGGCCTCCTCAGCCTTGCGGGCCTCTTCGGCCTTGCGCGCGGCCTCGACCCTCCGCGAAATCTCTTCTAACCGAGCCTCCTCCTCGGCGATTCTCGCACGCTCTGCCTCCTGGCGTGCGCGATTCTCAGCCTCACGGCTCTCTGCCCGCCTCGCCTTGCGTGCTTCGGCAGCTTCCTCCATCTCGCGAGCCAACCGCGTCTGGCGGCGGTTGAGGCTCGGGGTCTCCTGCCTAACACCCGAACGGCGCGTCCGGGCAGCCTGAACCTGAGCCTGCGGCTCGGTGTTAAGTGCGTGCCTGCCCATCATCCTCCGGTTCTACGTGATTTTCCGGTGACTCCATTACAAAATGATAACGGACCCGCCGAAAGGCCACCACCCGCTTCACGCGACGACGGCCGAGACGACCTTCTCCATGCCGGAACGCCCTTCCCAACGCCCCCTCAATCCCTTTGAATTCCTCCTACAAATATCGCATGTATCCGGAGCAGACGTCGGTTTTAGAAATACACATCACTTTTGACGCATGAAACTCGCCGCCAAGTCCCGTAGCCTTAATGTGTCGAATTCCAAAGGAGTGGGGAAAACAGTGTCAACGCAGCCACACGACGACTTCGGGCCCAACCGCGGCTTCATCGAGGATCTCTACGCGGACTTCCTCAAGAATCCGTCTGCCGTCCCTCCGCAGTGGGGCGACCTTTTCAGAAGATGGCGCGCCGAGGGGCGCCCCGTGCACAAACGGGCCGATCCCGACACCGCCAAGGCGCAGATCGAGATTCACTCCCGGAGCGACTCCCGGCAGGCGGCCCCGAACTCGGTCTCCACCCGTTCGGACCTCCCTCCCGCCCCGCCGGCCGCGGCGCAGCCGGCCCTCACGCCCTATGCCAAACGGCACAAGCTGGTGGCGAGCGACACCCCGATCTCTTCCGGCGAAACCGTCCGCATGAAGGGCACGGCGAAGTCCGTCGCAGCCAACATGGACGCCTCGCTCGCCATTCCGACGGCGACGTCGTTCCGCGAAATCCCCGCCAAAACGATGTTCGACAACCGCGCCATCGTCAACGAGCGGCTGCGGGCCACCCGGGGCGGCAAGGTCAGCTTCACCCACCTGGTGGCCTTCGCCGCGATTGAGGCGCTCGTCCAGATGCCCGAGATGAACGACTCGTACACGTTGGCCGACGGCAAGCCCGCGGTCCGCCATCCCGAGCACGTCAATTTCGGCATCGCGATCGACGCCCGCCGCCCCGACGGCTCCCGCACCCTCGTCGTGCCTTCCGTCAAAGCCGCCGAGCTCATGACTTTCCGCGATTTCCTCTCCGCTTACGAGGACCTCGTGCGCCGCGGGCGCGAAGGCTCCTTGGGAATCGACGACTTCACGGGACCCACGGTCTCGCTCACGAACCCCGGGGGCATCGGCACAACCCAGTCGGTTCCGCGGCTCATGGCCGGGCAGGGAGCGATCATCGGCGTCGGCTCCATGGTCTACCCCGCCCAGTTCTCCGGCACGTCGGATGCCGTGCTGGCCCGCCTCGGCGTCTCCAAGGTGGTCACCGTCTCCTCCACCTACGACCACCGCGTGATCCAGGGCGCCACGTCGGGCGAGTTCCTACGGCTCATCGAACGCAAGCTCACCGGCCTCGACGGCTTTTACGACAGAGTCTTCCATTCGCTCCACGTTCCGACGGAGCCTTTCGTCTTCGAGCGCGACGTCGAATACAACCCGCTCAAAGACCCGGACAAAGCCTCTCGCGTGACGAGCCTCATCCACGCGTATCGCTCGCGGGGGCATCTCATTGCGGACACGGATCCGATCTCCTTCCGCACCCTCCGCCACCCGGACCTTTCCCTAGGATCCTACGGCCTGACGTCGTGGGACCTCGACCGCTCCTTCCCCACCGGGGATTTCACAGACAACGGCTCGATGACCCTGCGCGATGCGCTTTCGCTGCTGCGAGAGACGTACTGCGCGTCGATCGGCTTCGAGTACATGCACATCACGGATCCGGAGCAGCGCCGCTGGTTCCAGGAGCGAATCGAACGCCCGCGCGCCAAGCTCACCGACGACGAACGCTTTCAGATTCTCGAGAAGCTCAATCAGGCGGAGGCGTTCGAGACGTTCCTGCACACCAAGTACCTCGGGCAGAAGCGCTTCTCGCTCGAAGGCGGCGAATCGCTCATTCCCGCGCTTGACGCCATACTTTCCCGCGCCGCCCACGACGGCCTCGATTCGGTTGCGATCTCGATGGCCCACCGGGGAAGGCTCAACGTCCTGACGAACATCGCGGGAAAGCAGTACAAGCAAATTTTCACCGAGTTCGACGGATTCGTCGACGAACGCACCGTCCAAGGCTCGGGCGACGTCAAGTACCACCTGGGAACCGAGGGGACGTACACCTCTCCGAGCGGCGAGACGACCGGCGTCTATCTCGCGGCAAACCCTTCGCACCTCGAAGCGGCGAACGGCGTTTTGGAGGGAATCGTCCGCGCGCGCCAGGACCTTCAGGACCGGGGAGACCGAGGCTTCGCAGTTTTGCCGATCCTCATCCACGGCGACGCCGCATTCGCCGGCCAAGGGGTCGTCCCGGAAGTGCTCAACCTTTCGCAGCTTCGCGGCTACCGCACCGGCGGGACCGTCCACATCATCGTCAACAATCAGATCGGATTCACAACCGCCCCCCATTCCGGGCGTTCCTCGAACTACGCGACCGACGTGGCGAAGGGCCTGCAGATACCGATCTTCCACGTCAACGGCGACGACCCGGAGGCCGTCGTGCGCGCGGCGGCTCTGGCGTACGAGTACCGTCAGGCCTTCTCGAAAGACGCAATCGTCGACGTCGTCTGCTATCGACGCCGCGGACACAACGAGGGCGACGATCCGTCGATGACCCAGCCGGTCATGTACGCCTTGGTCGATTCGAAGAGGACGACCCGCCAGCTGTACAAGGAGGCGCTCATCGGCCGAGGCGAGATGACCGCCGAGCAGGCCGAAGCCTTCGAGGAGAACTACCGGGCGACCCTCGACAACGCCTTCCGGCAGGTCAAGGCCGCCGAGGCCGAAGCGGCCGCCGGCAAGTCCGGCGTCTATGAAGGCCTGGAGATTCCGGCAGCCCAACAGGAAGACGCGGGAACGATGATCGGCTGGACCAGCTGGACCACCCGTGAGATTCTGGCCAGGATCGGCGACGCCCACCTTCAGATTCCCGACGGATTCACGCCTCACCCGAAGATCACCCAGCTCTACGAGCGCAGGGCGAAGATGGTGCGCACCGGAGACGTCGATTGGGGCATGGGAGAGATCGCCGCGTTTGGCTCGCTCCTCATCGAAGGGGTTCCCGTGCGCATGTCCGGTCAGGACGTGCGCCGCGGAACCTTCGTCCAAAGGCACGCGGTTTCCCACGACCACGACACCGGCGCCGAGTGGACGCCCCTCGATCATTTGACGGAAGACCAGGCAAAGCTGTGGATCTACGACTCCCCCCTTTCCGAGTATTCGGTCATGGCCTTTGAGTACGGCTATTCCCTCGAGCGCCCGGACGCGCTCGTGGTGTGGGAGGCGCAGTTCGGCGACTTCGCGAACGGCGCCCAAACGGTTGTCGACGAATTCGTCTCATCGGCCGAGCAGAAGTGGAACCAGCATTCGTCTCTCGTCCTCCTCCTTCCCCACGGGTACGAAGGCCAGGGGCCCGACCATTCCTCCGCGCGAATCGAGCGGTATCTCCAGCTGTGTGCGCAAAACAACATGTGGGTCTGCCAACCGTCCACCCCGGCCAACCATTTCCACATGCTGCGCACTCAGGCTTACGAGCGTCCGCGTCGGCCGCTCATCGCTTTCTCGCCGAAGCAGCTTCTGCGACGCCGGGGCGTGGTCTCGCCGGTCGAAGATTTCATTCGGGGCTCCTTCCTCCCGGTCATCGGCGACGACGCCGAGCGTGAAGCCCGCCGAAGCGATGCCCACGGAAGCGATGCTTCGGGAGGCGCGCCCGCCGGAGATTCGCCCGCGGGAACTGCGCCGACGCGAGAGGCGCTCTCCGGAGGCGCATTCGCGCGAGAAACCCCCGCCGGAGGCGCATCGCGAGCGCACATCGACCGAGTCCTTCTCTGCTCCGGCCGCATCTATTACGATTTGGCCGATTTCCGCAGAAAGATCGGGGACCGGCGGACGGCGATCGTCCGGCTCGAGCAGTACTATCCGCTGGCCACCGAGGCCTTGCGGGCGGAGCTGGCGAAGTACCCCGGCGCCGAGATCGTCTGGGTCCAGGACGAGCCTGAGAACATGGGCGCGTGGCGTTTCCTCCTCGTCACGGTGTTTCGCGAGCTCGGGCTCACGCCGAGGCTCGTCTCCCGCCCGGCCTCGGCGTCGCCGTCGGTCGGCATCGCCCGAGCCCACACGACTCAGAACGAGATCCTCATGCGCGCTGCGTTCGAGCGCTGAAGCCCGGCTCCTCTGATGCAGACGGGCGGCTCCCCGATCCGAATGGGCGCGCTTGTCCAACCCGGATTGGCGCCGCTTCCACAACAGCGGAGGCGCTACAGTCTAGAGTTGAGGTAACTTCTAAGATGTAGCACAACTGAGGAGCAAACGTGGCGATCTTCTTCATCGGCGACGAGCTCGTCGCGGGCTTCGGCGACGCGCGGGCTCTCGGCTGGACTGGGCGAGTCATGGCACGAACCCGCAGCGAACCGCCTCTCATGCCAATAACCCTTGCCGTTCCGGGCGAAGACACAGCAGCACTGGCCAAACGCTGGGGCGACGAAGTGGCCCGACGCCTTCGCCACGATGAAGACAACCGTCTCATTATCGGTCTAGGGTCCCATGACCTCGACTCGGGCCAGACACTTGCCCGCGCTCGCCTCCATCTGGCGAACATCCTCGATGCGGCTGCTCGAATGAAGCTCCGGTCCTTCATCGTCGGTCCTCCCCCGCGTCGGGAAGTGCCTTTCAAAATCCAGCTGGATCTGTCGAAAGCCTTCGGCGACGTCTGCGCTCGCCGCGATCTCCCTTACGTCGACACTTTCACTCCTCTCGTCGAGCATGAACAGTGGAACACCGACTTGTCGATGTCCAGCGGCTACGAACCACGCCAGGCCGGCTACGGCCTCATCGCATGGCTGGTTCTCCACAATGGGTGGAACGATTGGCTGGGAGTCCCGGCCGTCGGCGCGTCTTAGGCCCGCTTAGAGTCTTTAGATCAATTTAGACTCTTTAGTCCCACTTAGGGCCTAAACCCCCCTTCAAGGCGTTCTCCCCGCGGCCTTGGCGACCGCGCCGACTCTTTGCCCAACCGCCTTACGTCTCTTGCTCAGTCATGTTCCGTGCTTCCTGGTGCCCATTGTTTTGCCGTCAGGCGATGTGAAGACAAAGCCTCCACTGTGGTGCGCGATCGCGATTTTTTCGCGGTGAACTAGGGCATGGTGGTGCCAGCACAACAGGACGGCGTTCGCAAGGTCGGTTTTCCCGCCCGCTTCCCAGGGCAAGGCGTGATGAACCTGTCCATGGGAAATCGTGTCTCCGCATCCCGGATATCGACATGTCCGATCTCTCGCGATGACCGCACGGGTTTGCGCGGGAGTGAACAGGCGTTTCTCCCTGCCCACGTCGAGCACTTCGCCGTTTGCCGAGAAAATGAGGCGTGAAACGGACGAATCGCAAACCAGCCTCGCCAGCTGGGTGGCAGACAGGGGCGAGCCGTCGTCTAAAACAGCAGGATCGTTCCCTCGTAAGGCATCAACGTCGGTCAGAGCAGGAATCGCCCCTAAAATCGTTCCAAATTCTTCTTGTTGGCTCACAGACGATTCCAGGCACGCGCCGAAACGCCCTTGCCCTCGACCAGCTTCACGGCATGCTTCCCCTAGGCAGCCCACACCGTCGCGGCGTTCCGGTTGGTCGGAGCTGCCACGGCTCCGATCCGTCCTCGCCTTCGACAGCCGCGTCCCCTCCTTTGAAGGCGAACCGTCGCGTTCCTCGCCGACGCCGTCGTCGCCCGCAACACTCCGGCCTTGCACGTTTTCAGTTCCCGGACGAGGCGTCCCGTTTTCCAAGCCGCGAAGAGTCTCGAAGGGGACGTGCACTAAAATATGCGGTCGGATTCTTGCTCCTTTGCCGAGGCCGCCTTCGTCAAGCTTCGCGCCGGCCAGTTCGACGAGCGCACCGGCTCGCCGTTGCGGCAAACTTCTGGCGTCCTCAACGCGTTTGCGGCCCATGAACGCCGACAAGGCGGTGTCCACGATTGCCGAACTCTCGTCCGACAGCCACCCGGAAATGCGCATCCCCGACCCTTCTTTCGCGAAGACCACGTTCTCTTTCTTCGCCTCGGCTTTCTCGGTCTCGACTCCGAACGACGGGCTGTGCCGATAAGCGCGCGCCTTGACGCGCCGCTCGAACTCCCGCGGGGCGCACTCCCGCGCCCAAGCGACAAACTCCTCCTCAACGGCGTCGGTGAACGCGTCTTCCAACTCGGGCGCCGACAAGAAGCGACGAACGACATCGACGTGCCCCGCGAAAACCTCGCCGTTCTTCAAGGCCTCCGACATCCTGCGCAGCCCCGAATCAAGGGCCTCGGCCCGTTTGATTTCCTTGACAGCCGCGCTCGGGGATTGCCCTGAAGTCTTCTCGCTCCACAGCACAAAGGTGCGAGCCCCCGAAGCGCGCCAACTTTCATTCTTCTCAATGGCGACGAGCATCCGCCCGCGCACCGCTCCCAGCCGAGAAACGGCCTTCGCGAGATCAGCGGCTCCAGCCGTCAGCCTTTCCTCGGACAAGGCGGAAAGGTCGACCTCCCCCAACTCCGTCACAACTTCATTCAAACGCGAAAGGCAATCGGCAAATCTGTTGTCGCCCCCTAGACTCCGCCGCTGGACAGACGGATCCACATCGGACGGACCGCATCCGGACACCGCGGCATCCGGCTGCATATCGGCGTCGACACTCATCGAACTCGCCTCCTTTCGCTCTCTACCCCTTCGCCCACTACCCTACAGAAGCAGCAGCCCAATGCCAATTTTTTGTTCGATAAAATCTTTCAAATTATTCTTTCAAATACTTTTTAATTACCGACTAAACAAACGGCATCGAAACCTAAGTTTGCAAAACCGCGATGGAGCGTTCGGCCCTCAACCGACGCCCACCAGCCCTATTCGGGAACGGTCACCAGGCAACCGACCTATTCAAAGATCATCACGCAACCAGCCTATTCAAAAGTCACCACGCAACCAGCCTACTCAGGAACGGTCACCAGGCAAAAGGGGTGCCCTGCGGGATCGGCGTAGATCCGCCATTCTTTAGGTCCGGGGTCGAGAATCGGCGTGAGAGGGCGCCCGCCGGCCTCTTCGACGACGCCGCAGGCCTCTGCCAGATCCTCAACCAGCAGATCGAAATGCGCTTGATGCTCGCCGTGTCCTCTGGGCCACCGCGGAGGCACATATCCCTCGCAGCGATGGAATGAGAATCTTCCAACGGGTTCCCACTCCAAGGTCACCCATTCCGGTTGCTCTTCGCTGGCAACGTCCCATTCGCGCGCATCGCCGGCAACGTCCCGTTCGCGCGCATCGCCGACGACGAAAGTCCGGTCGCCGCCCTCCCGATCGCGATCGCCCCCATCAGCAGAAGCCCCGTTTTCACCCCCGGCGCCTTTGACAAGCCCCGACCCTCCCGGCGGTGCCGGAAGATCGAGAACCTGCTGCCAGAACCTCGCCAGCGCGACGGCGTCGTCGCACTCAAAGACAAGTTGCGTCAATCGTCCAACGGCCATGAACCGAATTTATCACCGACGCACACAGCGGACTCCTCGAACAGCAGAAAAGCACGGCGCAGACTCGGCAAACGACAGGAAGTCACCGTGCAGTCTCCGTGGGCGGCGAATAGAACGCAGCCGATTCCGCGAACGACAGCCGAAAACACCGCACCCACGATCGGGCGCGGCAAGCACCCGACCGGTTCCGCGCGACGAGATACCGTGCACCGCACCCCGCGATCGTCCGCGCGAAATACACTGCCACAGCGCAGCCACGCCCGCGGGCCGCGCGCCAACA
>NZ_DBHHEV010000021.1:20774-28321 GCF_057238965.1 Peptidiphaga sp. | reverse complement strand
AAGCTCGGCGTATGCCCATTCTGATTGTTATAGTTATGTGGATGAGTAAAACGATCCACGGGGCACTTTATCGGTTGGAGCGCACTCGAGTGGGAGTGGTGATTAAACCTTGTGAAATCAGCGTTTTCTAGAAATGTCGACTGGTTAGCCGAAATCGGCGAGGTGACGCTCTTGACAACCGTTTGTGTCAGGTATAGCTTGTGTTTTACAAGCCAATCACGCAAGGAGTTATTGTGAGCGACATCTATATTGTCGACGCCGAGTACTATATGCTGGTGTCCGGCGCTGGCGAGCTTGTTCAAAATCCTGGGGCGGGCGACGTCGAAACCCCGGTTCGAGAGGCGGCTCGGGGCATTCCCGGCGCATCGAGCGTTTCTGCCTCGGAGCGCGCCGGCGAAGCGATAGACTCTCGATGCAGGTCGCTAATGGACGATATCGGCCAGTTTAAAAGCGACGTCGAGGAGGCGATCAAGTCCATGGCGGGCACTGACCAAGATTCAGCCGCGGCGATGGACCGGATTCTAGAGCATGTCAAGGGGCATCCGAAGGCCAAGCCTGGATCCAAGGGAAAAGCAAGGATCGTCTGCTGACAAGCTGGAGAGACGTCATAGAATGGCGCCAGGATCGATTGAAGGTTCAGCTTGAGCCACTGCGCGCCCGGCGCAAGCAGCTCATTGAGGCCTACGAGAAGCTGCAGTCCATGGAAATGACGGTGACCTCCAGAGGCCTGACGGCTGACGCGATCTTGTACGCGCTGCATCAGTTCGAGGCTCGAATCAGCTATTTGATCAACGATGTTTCGGAGACAATGATGGCAATGGCTCAAATGGCCGACGGCGTGTGGACGGTTCAGACGTTGATCCTCGAATGCAAGCAGAAAGCGAAGACCCATGGGCTGGAAATCAGGGACGGTAGGCTCATATCGAATTCCGGTCAGCGCGAGGATGAATTCGCATCCGCGGCGGCGGAGCTGAAGCCGATGATCAAGGGCGCTTTGGATAAGGCCGACGCGATAGACGAGGCTTATTACACGAGGCTGACCGCCGTGGCCGACGGCTCTTACAAGTCCTCGGAGGGAGGGTTCTCGACAAGCCCCGGTCTGCCGGACTTGCCGCAGAAAGGATGGACGATGGGGGAGAGCGCAGCCTGGTGGTCCGGCCTTACGGACAGCGAAAAGGAAAACATGGTTCGCGAGCATCCGGAGCTGATAGGCAACCGCGACGGCGTCCCCATGGAATGGCGAGACAAAGCCAACCGCGCTCGTCTGCCTCAGGAGATCGCGGAGATGAAAAGCAATGTTGCCAAAGCGAAGTCCAGGATGGATGAAGCGGAATCGACCGGCAGCAAGAACGACCTAGGGTACCTGAATGCGGTCAATGACTACAATCGCTACAAAAAGAAACTTGGCGACCTCGAGGGGCTCCAGAGTGTTTTGAAGGAGAATGAGTCGAAGGTCCCCTTGAGTTCGTCTCCGGATCGTCAAAGGCTCATCTACCTTGATTCGAAGTCGAGTTCTCGAGTTCAGGCGGGCGTCGCTTTGGGCGACGTCGACCGTGCAAAGGCCGTTCAGATGGTGGTGCCCGGGATGAACAACACCGTGGGCGACAATATGGACGGTCTGATCGGCGATGCGCAAAAGGTCCGAAATACAACTTTTGAAGAGTCGAGGAAGCATCCAAGCAGTGCGGGGATCCATGACAAAGGGGATATAGCGACCGTCGCCTGGATGTACCGGACGCCGCAGAATGCGGAAGTTGCCACCACGGATCTGGCCGAAAAGGCCGCGCCGAAGATGGACGGATTCATGGAAGGGGTGCAGACCTCTCGGCAGGCGATGGGAGTGCCCAAAGCGGAGATAGACGTTGGGGCGCACTCCTACGGATCGACTATGGCCGGGATCGCCGTCGGCAAGGTGCGTGAGGGCACGGTCCACAACATCGCCCTGTATGGATCGCCGGGATCCGGCGTCCAAGACGTTCGCGAATACAACATCGACGGCCAAGCCTACGTTTCCGGCGTGAACACAAATGACTACGTTCAGGGCATTGGGCCGGACGGTCCCTTCGGCAAGGACCCGATGGAAATGCGAGGATTCAAGCACCTGGCCAATAATCCCGAAAACGACTCCCAATGCAAGTACATTCCAACGGGGGCTGGAAGCGGCGTGACGAAGTTCTGCAGCAAAGGGGACGACAATCCCTTTGGTCGCCACTCCGAGTACCTCAAAAAGGGGACGGGAAGCCTGAAGGACATTTCCCGAGTCATGGGCGGCATGGAACCCGAGGGGGAGAAATGAGAGCGGCTTGCGCCCAGCGGTGGCTCGTTCTTGCGCTGTGCCTGGGGCTGGCGGCTGGATGCACGGAAGACATGTCCAAGCCGGGCGCAGGCGAATTGTTTGGTCAAGGTTCGAAGGACTATTGGGACCGGCAGACGATTGAGGACTACCAGCGAAAGACCATTCCGGCAATCGAAGAGTTCATGCGTCGGCTCCTCGCCGACGGCGGTGGGCAGCACTATGCGGCTGAAGGCGTGAACGATCTCTATCTATGCGAAACGAAAACCGATGGGCGCGAGTACATGAGTGCAGTCTACGAAACTCAAACCTCGGTTCCTCCCGCGAAGATCAGGGCCATCGCCAAAGAGACAATCGAAAAGGCCGGGCTGAAGATAGAACGGCAGGACGACGAAAGGGACAACGTCACCGGTTTCGGCTGGTCAGATTCGGAGAACGGCGGATTCTTGATGCTGAGCGCGCATCCGACGAAAGGCATCTCTTTCCACTTCGTCTCGGGGTGCCGCCCGTCTACGAGCAAAAATGCGTACCCGCCGCCTCTGAAGGGCGTGCCGACGGTGCCTTTTACGCCTGCACAGGAAACGCCGTCGCCGAGTGCGGCGTCGCCAAGTTCGTAACTTCCGGAATCCCTTATACATTGACTTCCGCTTCTTCCGGAACTTCAGCGCCATAGATTGGGCGATGTATCTGACTTGCCGGATGAGAGTGCTTGATGAAGCTGGAGGAATCATGCAACGAACAGCCGCGGGGCATCGGCGTCGAAGCCGGTCAGTGAGCCATATTGCAGCCCGTATACTGAAACAGCCTGCGGAAGCGTTACCGACGTGCTAGGGTTTGAGCATCACGTTAAACTCCTGAAAGGAAGGCGCGCGCATGAGCGACCTCAGTTTTGACCGCGACAGGGCGGGAATCACGGCAAAGGGGCATTGGACGGATTCTGAGACGTTCATCAGCATCGGCTTTGGCTACGCCGAATTGGAGGGCGAGTGCGACGTCGTCAAAGACCCCGTCCTTGAGGATGCGGAGCATCTGTTCAAGGCATGTCTGCATTTCGTCAAGTTGATGAGGACGAGCTGCCTCGAGTTTTCCGACGCGTGTGCGGTGCTCGGATCAGGAGTGAAGGAATCGACGGCAAACTATGATCAGGCTGAGCACAAGGCCGTTCGAGACTTCGATTTCATGCGCGGCTCAATCGGGAAGGATACGGGCAAATGACGTGGAGCGACGTTCCCGGCGAGAAAGCATTGCCCAACCTGAAGGACTCCGGCGAAGGCATTCTGCAGCTGGGCAAAGGCATCGCCAATGCCGGCGCAGCGATGCAAGACACCCAGGTCATCGCCGTCGGCGGCGAGGTCGAAGGATGGACGGGGCTTGCGGCTACCGCTCATCAAGGTCAGGCTGCCTTCTTGCAAAAGACGATCCAGAAGGCCATTGATCTGCATCCGAAGATTCCTGCTCTTCTGGACAAGTATGTGCAAGAACATGCCAAAACCCGCAGCGCCATCACCGGACTCCAGCACGACTGGGACGAGGCCAGAACGGTTCATTTTCGCAGGATCGCCGAATTGGCGGTTCAATTGAAGGCGGGATTGTATCCGGGGGACGACGACGAATACGAAAAAGACAGAGCCAAGGCGGACGAGGCTTGTGAAAAGACGCAGAAAGAGGTGAAAGCCAAGTACGAGGCCGCCGTCCGTTCCCTCAATGAGCTTGCCAAGAGCACAGGTGATTCGATCTTCGGCCTTGCTGAGTCTTTCGCGCCCAAGTCGCGGGTTGCCGGCGAGGGCAACGGGTCGATTGACCGCAACAACCTGGGCGTCGAGCTTTTTGGCGGAAGCGGAGGCGTTTTGGCGGCTCAAGCGCGCTGGGAGGACGCCAGAGCGGACGCCGACAAGGCAGCCAAAGTTTTCTTGACGAAAGACGGCAAGTTGAAAGGCAACATCAGCCAAAAGGATCTCGACTCTTTCAATGCCGCATACGGCGAACGAATGGCAAAGGACCCATTTTTCGCGAATGCCTTCGCTTGGAGGTTCGGCGCCAACAACGCAATCAAACTTGTCTCCCAGCTAGATGGAAGCCACGGAGCCTTCCCGCAGGAGACGGTTCAGGCTACGCGAACAAGCATCGGTTCCGCAATCATCCTTGGCACAGGCGGCATCCGCAAGGGCTTGAGTGAAGAGGAAAGCAGCGTATGGAACACCTGGAATTCGGGAGCTAAGTATTTAACGAGTTCCGACGGAACATTGATCGATGAAAGTCGGGATAAATACCTTGATGACCTCAAGAAGGCAGGAAACAAGCGTTGGATTGGCGGCGCGAATCTAGATAACGCGGGTGCATCGGGATACATGCTCATCTCTGGGGCGATAGCGAATTCTGCGCAGACTCACAGTGAACTAGCCTTAGGCGATCCTTTCCTAAATGGTCCCCACGCAATAGGCCGCGATATCGTCAAATGGGATTATGAGAATCCGCAAGAGGCAAATAACTATCATTCAGACATCTATACGCCTAAAACAACAACCTGGGATCCCGTGCATAATATGCTTGTTGCGATGGACGGCAATCCAAATGCGGCCAGGGCCTTTCTTGCCAGCGATGGCCCTTACGAAATAGCTGAATCTGGCGATAATGACGATCAAGTTAAGCACCCTATAAGCATGACGCGTTACCTTGTTGGAAATCGTCACTTCGTTCCCCTGTCAGGAACCACTGAGGCCCTCTATGTGGATCGCGGCAAAACGCTTGCAAATCTATTAGATGAAGTGAGCTCCGATAAGACCCATAAAGAGTCCTCCCTCGTTGCCCGGGATTACTTGCAAGGATATACGGATGGTTTAAAACGCTCAGATGCGACTTTCAAGGGACAAGACGCTTTTGGGTACGGCAACGTTGAACTGAGAGAGAAAGCGGGCGATATCCTGAAGGAGTATTCTAAAGATCTTGCTGGCGAGCTGAAAGGCTACACCGGCGTTCCGGGTGCGCCCCATGGAAACCAACAAAACGGAGAATACAGCCTGTCTTTGACCAAAGCGGGAGCGACAGCGCTATTCGAGGGAAAATCCGATTTCTTCAAGGACATCGGAGCTAGTAAGTCCGCAATGAAGACGCTAACCGAGTCTCTGGAGGCGAATCTCGAAGCGGATTTAAAAAATACATACGGTAGAGCGGCAACGGTATCGCACGCAGATTCGGCTAATATTCGTCAGGACATAAAAGAGACGTGTGATAAATATCAAAGTATGTTCTCGGCTATCAAAGGTGGAAGTCTCGCCTCCGACGCGGCACAAGCGGGGGAGCTAGACCGCAAGGAGGCGACCACGGCGAATGCAATGTCTGTGTTGGTCCAAAAAGTAGGCCACATTCCCGTTATCGGCGAGGTTATTAGCACCGGCTACGCCTTGCGACCTTCCGTTGAATTCAACGATCACGTAAAAGGCGTGTATCAAGAACATAACGCAGACAACGCTAACACTTCAGCTGATGTTTCGACAATCAGTAGACGCGCACTCAGTCATGTGATAGTTAATAATGTTTCTGAGTGGCAAAATAGCTTAAATGCGTTTAATAACAGGATAGATGATGAAGACTCACGCTTTATGGACCGAAACGGGAATTGGCTGATAAAAATCGACCCAAACACTGGAAGAGTTGAGGGAGATCGTCTAAGAGTTCAACAATACAACCTGTTCCTTCTAAGCTGGAAGCCGTGAAGTGTCTCCGAAACCGTTGTCTATTCATTACAAGTCACTGCAGGCTTTTTTGGTGTCGTTGCTTGTTGTGGTCTGGGGGTGTTCGTCTCCTAGAAACTATCGGACCGACTTTGATCAGATAGTGTCGGACGATCAGTCTGCTTGCACTGTGACTTCGGGTGGGGCTCTTCGCTGTTTTCAGCTTGACTATGCGTCGACGCCTCCGGACGAACGAGATGAAGATCCTGTTCTTTTGAGCGTCGATCACGTCGGCGACGTCACGTCGCTCAAACGAGATACGGACAATCTGTGTTTTCTGGGCAGGAAGGGCGATGTTCGTTGCCTCGGCCCCAACGATATGGGGCAAATTTCCCCTGATTTTGACATCAGGTACTTCCACCAGCCGACGACGATTGCTTTGCCCGGCCCGGCGTCCTCGATCGCCGTCGGGCGTCGCCATGGCTGCGCGGTCGTGGACGGATCGGTCCATTGTTGGGGAAACGACGCCTATGGGCAGGCAAGCGGCGTCGGGCGTGAGCCTGAGCTGCATGTGCACTATCGGTATGGGCTGAAGGCTACTGTGCGGGTCAATCTGCCCGAGGGCATCAAGCAGGTCTACGCCTACAATGAGACTACATGTGCACGCGGAGACAGCGGGTCGGTCTACTGTTGGGGAAAGAACCGGTTCGGCGAGGTCGGCGTCGCCAACGGGATCGATGTCGAATCGGGACAGAGCGTGACAAAGGTTCCCTTGCCCCAACCCGCCAGAAAGTTATTTGATGAGCGAGGCGGAAAGACGTGCGCGCTTTTGGCAGACGCCTCAATCCACTGTTGGGGCAGTTTCCAAGGTTCCAGGAAGCCGATCCCGACCGGGCCCGTTGCCTTGAAAGTCTCGACCAGACTACAAGAAATCTCAGGGCAGATGGGGATGGCCTCCGACGGAAAACTCGTCTTCATTGACTTTCGGCCCTTTGATCCTCGCGACGGTTTCATCAAAACCAGGCTCACGCCCATCGACACTTTCGGGAAAGTCAAAAGCTACTCGGGCTCCTACAGAAGCCTCCAGTGTTGGGTCCTTGTCTCTGGGGCGGCCTACTGCCGCGACGAGCGCGGACGCACCACCCAAATCGGACAATACTAAGGAAAGGCGCGTGTCGAAGAAGGCCGGACTGCGGTTTGCTAAGACCAGGCCGCAGCTTGATGCGGTAACGGGTGCGACAGTTCCGTGTGCAGCCAGCGGCGCCTCCATGCCCTCCACGAGGAAGGGCGGAGGCGACAGAGACGGCGGGCAGGCAACTTGGTCTCTTCGATGCCCTGCACGAGGATGGGGGAGGGGCCGTGCCTTGTCCGGCCAAGCTTTGGCGGGCGACTGTTTCAAGATGAGCCGACTTTTTCGAGGCGACTGGACGACAGGGGCGAGGGGACTGATCGATGGCAACGAGGCGATTGGCAGCGAAGATCTTCGAACCCCACGCGTTTGGCGGGCGATCCGGTGGTAGCGTGTTTTTCGTGAAGCGCTTCCTTGGAGCGTTTGGACTCGTCGTCTGTCTCGCGGTGTCCTT
>NZ_DBHHEV010000021.1:0-20764 GCF_057238965.1 Peptidiphaga sp. | reverse complement strand
CGTGGGCAAGTATCAACTATGTCTGAAAACCAAGAACCAAGACATATACTGCTTTCGCCCTGTCCTTACAAAAGGTCAACGAAAAAGGTGGGGCAACTACCTCCCCTCGATTCCTTTAAGCAGACGAGTAGAAAGTGTCATTCACACAGGCTACAACGTCTGCACAACCGACATGGTGGACGCTCTCAAGTGCGGCGGCCTCAACGACAGGCGACAGCTCGGCAGGAACGTCCGTTACGAGTACTTGTCTAATACTTTCTTGCCGGAGGCAGTGACAGACGTTGCCGGTGCGGGGGATCATTTGTGTGCGGTTGTCGAGGG
Source organism: Peptidiphaga sp. (assembly GCF_057238965.1). Lineage (NCBI taxonomy): Bacteria > Bacillati > Actinomycetota > Actinomycetes > Actinomycetales > Actinomycetaceae > Peptidiphaga > Peptidiphaga sp. The sequence continues at coordinate 20,443 of NZ_DBHHEV010000021.1, read as the reverse complement.
GCAGGCACGGTGTTGGGCGGGCAATTCTTATGCGCAGAGCACCGGCAACACCAGTTCGCCGCCCGGCGACGTCTACCCGGAAGACTCGCGCCCGGTGGCCTTGCCTGAGAAGGCCGACACGGTCACCGCCTCCGAAGGGTCGAGCTGCGCCCGGGGCGCATCCGGGTCGGTCTACTGCTGGGGAACCAACCGCCGCGGCGAACTCGGCGTGGCGGCCGACATCGGCCGCCACGCGCCTCACTCGGTGGTGACAGTGCCCCTGCCGCGCCCGGCGGCCACACTCTTCGACCGGCGCACCGCCACATCCTGCGCGGCCCTGGACGACGCCTCGGTCTACTGCTGGGGAGGCATCCGCGCCCCCGACGGCGCCTACGCCCCCGGCCCGGCCCGCCTGGCCACAGACACAGACATCACGGACATGTCGGGAAAGATCGCCCTGACCGCCGCAGGCCGGCTCGTCTACGTCGAGACCGGCCTCTACAACCGCGCCACCGGCACCGTCCCGGCTGCGCTCACGCCCCTGGACGCCCGCGGACGCGTCGTCAGCATCTCCGGCCACCCCCACGGCATCGACTGCTGGGTCACCGCCACCGGAGCCGCCTACTGCCTCAACACCCACAAACAAACCGTCCAAATAGCACAACACTGAACCTCCACTTTTCCTCGCACCGAGCAACGTCGTCTCACGCGAAATGAGGTCTTCTCGCGCCGAGCAACGTCGTCTCGGGCTAGGCCGTTGTCTCGTGGCAGGCGGCGTCTCCTCGCGCCGTGCGCAAGAACTCGAAGGAAGACCTTGGAAAGCCTTGTCGCATACACATCAGGCTTGCCGGATGAGGGCTGCCGTTGCTGTGTCCTTTTCCCACGCGCGCTGGGAGGGATCACCGCGTCCCTTTGTCCGGTAGCGGGTCCTGACCCTTTTCCCACGTGCGCTGGGAGGGGTCATGGTGACAGGGAAGGCGGTTACGCGATTCCGTTTCTCACGCGCGTTGGCGGGGATCACGCGCGCTGGCAGGGATCGCGTGCGCCTCTTGGACTCGGATCTCGCAATCATTCCTTATTCCGTGTGGGCAGGAAGCATGACATCCTTATTCACGTCCGAATTGCGATTGGCCACCTTGTCTCCCGCGGGCAATGAGTATCAGGATGGCAACTGTCGAAACGGCAGCGGGTCGCATACGCGCCGGGTCTGTCCCGAACTGTGCGCCGGGGACGGATTGAGCTGGAGGCGGGTCACATACGCGCCGGGTCCGTCACATAAGCCCTCAAAAATCGCCCGATTTCCTCGAAGGCCCGCTCCCGCACCTCGCGTCGGGAGAAAGTGACGTCGTGGACGGCGTCGTCGAGCTTGACGAGCGTTGTGTGGCTCCCCAGCTCAGGCACGCGTTTCCAGATTTGTTTGACGTCGAGCACCGAGTCGACCGCCCGGAAGTCCTCGCTCCAGGTGTTTCCGGTCAGCGATCGCGCGGATGTCAAGACGAGGATCGGACATCCGACGTCGAGGCCGGCGGCTACGCGCGCATGGCCGTTGAGAACGGCCGACAGCCCGGCCGCACGGGCGCGCCCGATCCGGTGCGAAACTCGGGCTTCGGATTCCATCCCGTTGTCCAAAATGGGTCGTCCGACCCCTCGTGCCCGGGAACAGCCTCGGCACCGGGATCGGGCCGCCAAGCCGTGAGGGCGCGCTGGTAGAAGTCGTCTTCGGCCGTCGGCAAAACAAACGTCGGGGACGTGCGGGCGAGAATTTCGACGACGGGGGCTCCCGCCTGCCGCATCCCCGTGGAACCGTGGTACTCCAGCCACGGCGAATTCAAGACGAGCCCGTCCGCCGCACCGGGATGCCGGTCAGCCCAGAGCGCGCAAGCCAATCCGCCCGTTGAATGGCCGTAGAGGACCAGCGGAATCTTCGGCCCGAGCTCCCCGTATATGAGGTCGCGGCAGATGTGAAGCTCGTCGTCGTACTCGTCGAAATCGCGAATGTAGCCAAACGTCTGCCCCTCTCGAAGCGAACGGCCATACTTTCGCAGATCCACCGCGTAAAACGCGCCGCCGATCGAATCGACATAACGCGCCAGCTCAGTCTGGTAAAAATAGTCGTTCCACCCATGGACGGCGAGAAACGCGAACGCCGGGTTCCGAGGATTGCTCTTCCGGCCCTCCGGCTCGGGGCTGCGCCCTACTTCGGCGCCGCGCTTCCTTTCGGTGCCGCGTTTCTGTTCTGTATCGGGTTCTCCTTCGGCGGCGTGTTTCGGCTGGTCGGTGCGTTTCTGTTCTGTATTGGGTTCTTTTTCGGCGGCGTGTTTCGGCTGGTCGGTGCGTTTCTGTTCTGTATTGGGTTCTCCTTCGATGGCGCGTTTCCGCTCTACGCTGCGCTCCCGCTCGACGCCGGGGCCGGCGTTTTCTCCTGGTAAATGCGGTGCAGCGTCGGGGGCGGCGGTCTTCTCCGATGAATGCGCTGCAACGCTGAGATCTGTGTTCTCTCCTGCTGAATGCTGTGCAACCCGCGAATCCGCGATCTTCTCCGGTGAATTCTGGGCGACGTCGGCGCGTGCACGATCCGCTTTGCCTGCTTCGACATTGGACGTTTCGGGTCGGTAGCGCACGACGGTCGTGACGACGGCGCCCTCCTCGTCGTCGGGAAGGGAAAATGTTCGAGCGAAGAAACCCGGTCCCAGGAAATCCGGCTCCCATCTTTCTGCCATGGCTATATCCTGCCACGCCCAACCTGACTTGGCCTGCTCGGACAGCAGCTCTGGAATCGCCGCCATGTTCTGTCGCCGCCGTCGAACTTCTAGCGCGCCGCCGACGCCTTGGAAGGCGCATCGGCCCGCGCATTGGCGCTTGGACGGCCGGGCTAAGCCCGGCCCTCGTCGAGCTCGCTCAAAAACTCCCTCAAAATCGCCGTGACCTGGTCGTTTTCGATGAGGAATCCGTCGTGGCCGTGGCGCGAACGGACGGTTGCCACGCCTTTGCAGCCGGGCAGGGCAGCCGCCAGCATCCGCATGTCTTTGGGATAGAAAAGCCGATCGGAGTCGACCTCTACGACGAGAGCCGGAATCGTCATATTTTCGAGCACCTTGTCCACGCCGCTGCGGCCCCGCCCGATGTCATGCGTCATGAACGAACGCGTGATGACGAGGTAGGAATTGGCGTCAAAGCGCATGGCCAGCTTATAGGCGTGGTAATCGAGATAGCTCTCGACGGCGTAGCGCCCGCCGTGAAGGGGATCCTCGCCCTCTTGGGCGTTGCGGCTGAAACGCGTATCGAGCTCAGGCGCGCAGCGATAGGTCAGGTGGGCGATTTCCCGCGCGAAGCCGAGGCCGAAGGCGGGGCCGTCGCCCTCCGGCGCGTCGTAGTAGTTTCCTCCCCGCCATTTTGGATCGCCCTGAACGGCCTTGAGTTGGAAATGTGCGAAGGCCACCTGCTCGGCCGTGGAAGCCGGCCCCGAGACGAGCACGGCGATGGCCCCCACCCTTTCTGGGAACGACGCCGCCCACTCCATCGTCCGATTCCCTCCGAAGCTCGCGCCGGCGACCAGCGCCCAGCGTTCGACCCCGAGCAGGTCGGCCAGCTTCGCCTCCGCCGCGCACATGTCGCGGATTGTCGCCTCGGGGAATCGGGGCCCCCAGGGCCTTCCGTCGGGCGCCAGGTCGGCCGGGCCGGTGGTTCCCTGGCATCCGCCCAGGACGTTGGGGCACACCACGAAGTACCGGTCGGTGTCGATGGCGAGGCCGGGGCCGACGATGTCCTTCCACCACCCTGACTTCCCGTCGCGGCTCGTTGCGTGCGAATCCCCCGTCAGAGCGTGGCACAGAAGGATGGCGTTGGAGGCGTCCTCGTTCAGCTTCCCCCATGTTTCGTAAGCCATGCGCACGTTCGGCAGCCGCCCGCCGAGCTCCAGCTCGAGGGGGCCGACGTCGGCAAACTGCCGCTCGCCCGGGTCGTCCCCCTCGCGCCACGCTCCGGTGACCGGAATCGTCAGACGCGGGCGCGGATAATAGCCGGTGTCGAAGTCCCCGATGGGCTCGGCGTCGGTGACGTGGTCGAGCGGCGGGTGCCCGACCAAAAAATTCGGCAAGTTGATTGGCATCTGCTGGCTTCCGTTCGTGGGTGTGGCCCTGCCCTCGGCCCGCGATGGGCCAAGGGACGCCGATTGGCCGAAGGTCGACGGCCGGGCCGACGGTCGGCGATGGGCTGACTTGCGCCGCTCGGGCTGAGGCGGGTGCTCGGGCTGAAACAGACGGTCGGCCTGAAGCGGGCGGTTGGCTTGGCGGTCGGCGATCGACTGCGACATCGCTGTGTTCAGGCCGTCGCCGCGGCGATCGCCTGATCGAGGTCGGCCAGGATGTCCTCGATCGACTCGATGCCGATCGAGAGGCGAACCGTCCCCGAGGTGATTCCGGCCGCCAGCAGCTCCTCCTCGGTCATCTGCGAGTGGGTGGTCGAAGCCGGATGGATCGCCAGCGAGCGCACGTCCCCGACGTTCGCCACGTTGGAAAACAGCTTGAGCGCCTCGATGAAGCGCTTTCCGGCGTCGGCGCCGCCTTTGATTTCGAAGGTGAAAACCGATCCCGCGCCCTTCGGCGCGTATTTTTGCGCGAGCTCGTAGTAAGGCGAGGAGACGAGGCTGGAGTGGCGGACCGATTCGACGCCCTCGTGCCTGTCCAGGAATTCGACGACGGCCTTCGCGTTGGACAGATGCCGCTCCACTCTGAGCGAAAGGGTCTCCAGCCCCTGAGCCAGAAGGAAGGCGTTGAAGGGGGAGATGACGGCGCCGGTGTCACGCAGCAGCACCGCGCGAATCCTCGTGACGAACGCGCCGGGCCCGATGGAGGCGAATGTCAGGCCGTTGTAACTCTCGTCCGGCTCGGACAGCAGCGGGAACTTGCCGTTCGCCCAGTCGAAGTCGCCCTTCTCGACGATGGCCCCGCCGAGCGACGTGCCGTGGCCGCTGAGGAATTTCGTCGTCGACTCGACCACGATGTCCGCGCCGTGCTCGAAGGGCCTGACGTTGTAAGGCGTGCCGATCGTGTTATCGACGACCAACGGAATGCCGTTCTGGTGCGCGATTTCCGAAAGGGCCTCGATGTCGAGGATGTCGCCCTTGGGGTTGGGGATGCTCTCGCCGTACAGGGCGCGGGTGCGGTCGTTGACGAGCGCGCGCCACGATTCGGGGTCGTCCGGATTCTCGACGAATCTGACGACGATGCCGACCTGGGCGAGGGTGACTTTCAGGAGGTTGTACGTGCCGCCGTACAGAGACGGCGACGCGACGATCTCGTCGCCTGCCTGGGCGAGGTTGAGGAATGTGTAAAATTCTGAGGCCTGCCCCGAGGCGACGAGGAGCGCCGCTGCGCCGCCTTCGAGGGCCGCAAGCCTTTCCTCGAGGACCCCCTGCGTGGGATTGGTGATGCGCGTGTAGATGTTTCCCGGCGCCGTCAAGGCGAAGCGCCCGGCCGCCGTTTCTGCGTCGGGGAAAACGAAGGACGTCGTCTGGTGAATGGGAAGGGCGCGAGAGCCGTAGTCGGAATCGGGGGTCTGGCCCGCGTGGATTTGGAGGGTGTCGAAGCCCCATTTCTTGTCGGTCATTTCTGCTCCTTATGAGTTCCGGGGCAAGTAGACACGGCAGCGCGACGACGGTCGCATAGTTCTCGCTTATGTTCAGCTGCCGAGCAAGCCCGCGTGGGACAATGTGCGGATGGCTTGCAGCGCAGCGCCGGGCCGGTGAGCGGGGCGTGCGCTAGTTGGGCATTCGCATGAACATGACCCTAAGCATAGACTCCCCGGGGGAGGGCAGGTCAAGCTGAAGGCGGCGGGCGGCCGGTCAAGCTGAAGGCGGTGGGTCAGGCTGAAGGCGGCGGGCGGCCGGTCAAGCTGAAAGCGGTGGGTCAGGCTGAAGGCGGCGGGCTTGGGTGAGGCAGGCCGGTCGAGATGGCGAAGGCGCCGATCTTGACGGTGCGAGCGTCTTCCGTTGCGAGAGGCTTCTGGCTTTGGGCCGGGCAGTGTGCGGTGAGCAATTCTGGATTGCGGCGGCAAGCGCCGCTTCGCCGTCGTCGGGTCGAATTACCCGCGTGTTATTCGTGTGAAAAGTGTTACCGATGTGCTATTGGGAGGGTCGGTGTTATATATTTGTGATCATTGTGAACAATGTTCGTGATGAGGAGCTCGGGAGGCGGGCTTCCGCTCGGACACAAAGAAACCGGAGGAATACGTGAGTATTCGCAAGTGGTACAAGGGCGCGTCGGGGGCGATTGCGTTGGCGCTTTCGGCCGCCGTCGTCCTTCCGGCTCGCGCCGACGACGGGGGCGACGCCGACATCGCTGCTTCGAAGGAGGCCGAGCAGCACACAAAGGCGGACATCTCCAACACGGAGGCCCGTTTGACCCAATTAGGCGTGAAAGCGAACAGGCTCAAGGTGGGCGCCGCCAAGGCTGAAGCCGCGTCGATTGCCGCTCGGCAGCGGCTTTCGACGTCGATCGGGGAGGCGATGGGCGCCCAGGACGCCGTGGACTCTGCGGACAAGCAGGTCGACGCCGCGCGCAGGCAGCTTTCGGGAGTCTCGACGTCGATCTACAAGCACGGCGCCCGGGCGGTGGCCGGAGGGCGCTTCAGCCTGGGCGCCGCAGACTACCGCCAGGCGCGGGAAAAGGCCCGTGCCTACAGAATCCTCGCAAACAAGACGAACCGGGACCTCCAACGTTTCAAGAGCGCGCGGTTTGAGGCTGCGACGCTGCAAAAGAAGGCCGACGACAAGGCGGCGGCCGAGAAAGATGTGGCGCAGAAGGCCGACGAGGCGTCGGCCGAGGCTTCGCGCGTGGCCTCCGACGCGGAAACCGAGATTCGGACCATTTCGGCGGAGCGCGATCGTTTGATTTCGAAGCTGGCCGCTCAAAAGGGGACGACGGCGGAACTGGTGCGCAGGCAGCAGGACGAAAAGGAGGCCGCGGCCAAGGCCGAGGCCGAGCAGGAGTCGCAGCGGGTCGTCCAGACCGCGAACGAACGGGCATTGCGGGCGGCATCCCAGGAGGCGGCCCAGCAGACGTCGTCCCAACAGGACGACGGGCAGCAGGTCGGCGCGCAACAGGCCGAATCCTCAAGCGCGGCGCAAGCCGCCCCCGCGGCGGAGGGCGGCGAGAAGCCGGCGGCGGCCGATCCTTCTGCTTCCCAGGCTGCGGGCTCGCAAGCGGGGGCTTCTCAGCCGACGCCCGCGCAGGAAAAGGCGTCCCAGGCTGAGGCGCAAGAGCAGAGCCAAGCCTCGAAGCGCGCCGAGGCGGAAAGGCAGCGGCAGGCCCAAGCCGCAGCGCAAAGGCGGGTCCAAGCCGCCGTGGCGCAACGCCAGGCGCAGCAGGCCGCCGCGGAAAAGCAGGCCGCTCAACAGCGGGCGGCGGAACAGCAGCGAGCTGCAGCCGCCCAGCGCCGCGCTCAGGCGGCGGCCGCGCAGCGCCAGGCGCAGCAGGCCGCGGCTCAGAAGGCTGCGGAGCAAAGGGCGGCAGCCCAAGCTGCGGCCCAGAAGCAGGCCCAAGAGCGGGCCGCCGCTGAGGCCGCTCGCCAAAAGCAGGCTCAGGCAGGCGGCGGGTCTTCCTCCGCCGTCGGCGCGCAGATCGTCGCCTACGCGCGCCAATTCGCCGGAGTCAGATACGTGTGGGGCGGAACGAATCCCTCAAGCGGATGGGACTGCGTCGGCTTTACGCACTACGTGTACACCCACTTCGGACGCGAGACTCCGCGGCGGACGGGCAGCTACCTCGGCCAATTCTGGAAGGGCTATAAGGTGGTTCCCGCCTCGCAGCGCCAGCCTGGCGATCTCATGTGGTGGCCGGGGCACACCGGAATCTACACGGGCAACAACATGCACATCGCCGCGTGGAATCCCTCGATGGGAACACAAGAGCGCAAGGTGTGGGGGAGTCCGGTCTACCTGCGGATCATCGGCTGACGAGCGGACAGTCGGCGCAAATCAACGGCCGACCGGGACGGCCGGTCCCGCTCCCGCATGGGAAAAATCGGCCGCCGGCCGCGCGCATGGGCATAATTGGCGCGCGGCCGGCGGGCGTGTGGAGGCGCCGTCGATGGCTCACGACGCCCGGCACGGCATTCCACGCCGAGCGCGAGCCGAGGGCTCATGGCCCGGGCCTCGCGAGAGGCGGCCAACGGAGGCGAAGCACGCGCGAAGGGGCGGGCCCGACGGCCCGCCCCTTTTGCAAATCAATCTTGCTGGAACGGATCTTGCTGCAGACGGGTCTCGCCCGCAGACGCCTGGCGGCGGACTGCTTCTGGCCCTCGCGGCCGACGTTCCCGCCGCCTTCCCCGCAGGTGTGTGGCGGCAGAGGTCTGAGACTTTTATCGGGCACAGGGCTTGCGGAGGGCAACGACTTTTGACGCCCGTGGCCCTTTGGCTCTAAACAGGTTGCCGCATATGTGCGCCTCTCATACATACGTGTTAGCCTGTATGTATGAGACGTTCTGCTGAAGACGCAAAGCGAACGCGTCTGTCGCTGTGCAAGGCGGCGCTGATGGTTTTCGAAGAAAAAGGGTGGCGGGGGGCGACGTTCGAGGCGATTTCCGAGCGTGCGGGGGTGACGCGCGGCGCGCTGCACCACCATTTCGGCGACAAGCGCGCGTTGCTGCGCGAAGCGCTCTCGTGGGGGTGGTCCGAATACGGCGAACGGCTTTTCGCGGAGTCGGACGGCGACGTCGAGGCGGCGTCGTGGTTGTCCGGCCTGTTCACCGCGTACGTACGGCTGCTCTCTGAAAACCTGATGTTCAGAGCTCTGGCCTATACGACCGTATTCGTCGCGCCGCAAGGGTTCGGGCGCGTTCCCGCGAAGGCCTCGAATCCGGCCGAGAAGGCCCCCGGGGCAGGCGGGGAAGACGCCGACTCGGTCGAGGAAAACTTTGCGTTAGACGAGAAGACCCCCGAATGGGGCGAGAAAGCCTCTGGATGGGCTGAGAAAAGCTCGGGGTTGGACCGTTGGCACGCGCGAATCGCTGAATTGCTCGCCTCCGCCTCGCTCCCCGCGGGCGCGTTGCCGCCCGATCAGATCGCGAGCCTGACGCTCGTGTTGCTGCAAGGGTTCACCGTTACGGCGGTGACCCGGCCACAAGACCTTCCGCAGCCCCAAGGCCTCGACGCAGTGGTCGCTGCTCTGGTGAGGGGGTTGCTCTCCTAGAAAGACTTTGATTCTCATGACTGTTCCACACAATCCCCCAACCGGGGGAACCACGCCGGCGCGAGCGCTCGTCGTGTCGTCGGCCGCCCTGTTCACGGACATGCTCGTGCACGGTTTGGCCGTTCCGGTTTTGCCGCGTCTTCCCGCGGTAGTCGGGGCGGGGTCGGCTGCCACGGGAGTGTTATTCGCCTCCTACGCCGCGGCGATGATCATCGCCACCTTGTTCGCCGGCCGCGTCGTCGACCGGCACGGCCCTCGAACTCCGCTGCTGATCGGACTGGGCGGCCTGGCCGCCGCGACGCTGCTTTTCGCGACCGGCGGCCCCTACTGGCTGCTGATGGTCGCCCGCCTCGCCCAGGGCATCGCGGGCGGCATGTCCTGGGTGGCCGCGCTCTGCCTCATCGCTGCGACCACGCCGATGGAAAAGCGCGGCCAGTCAATGGGCGTCGCGCTGTCGACGATCACCCTCGGCGTGCTCGTCGGCCCGCCGCTGGCGGGGCTCCTCGTCGAGCATTTCGGCACCGCGTCCCCCTTCTTGTTCGCCGCAGCCGTGGCCGTCGTCGACGGCGTTATGCGGATCATACTGGTGAAAGAATCGCCTCGGGTCACGGACGACGCCGCAGGCCCCCTCGCCGTGCTGAGGGTGCCGGGGTCCTTCTCGATCGTGCTCGCCGTCGTCGTCGGCGCGGCGGTGCTCTCCGGGGTCGAGCCGGTGCTGCCGGTGCACCTGAAAGCCAGTTCGCTGACCGTCGGGTTGCTCTTCGGGCTTGCGGTGCTCGCCTCGATCACAGTCAATCCGATCGTCGGGCGCTTCGTCGCGGCCGTTTCGCCTCGGCTCTTCGTCGGAGGCGGCGTTGTCGCCGCCGCGACGGCGCTCGTGGTGATCGGCGTGGCCGACGAAATGTGGCAGACAAGCGCCGGCATGGTTCTCCTCGGCGCGTCCTCCGCGCTGCTCCTGACGCCCTCGACCACGCTCATGAGCCAGCAGGGGAGCCGTTCCGTCCCGCCCACGCTGGGCGGGTCCTTCGCCCTCTACAATCTCGCCTACGCCGGCGGGCTGGCGGGCGGTCCGCTCCTGACCGGATTCGCCGTCCAACGTGCAGGGTTCGCCGCGGCGATGGCCGTCGCCGCCACGGTGCTCGTGTGCCTCGGGATTGTCGCCGTCGCGCGGCTCCCGCGTTCGCTTCGGGAGCAGGCGGATTTGGCCTAGCCGCGCGCTTTGCGCTTCCCCTCGGCGGCATGCCGCCCGCCTCGGCAAGTCTCAGCAGTGGTCGTAGTAGTGCTCGTCGAGGGCCCGCTGGAAGGACGCCTTGATCTCCGCCTCGGCCTCTTGGCGGCCGACCCAATGCGCGCCCTCGACCGACTTTCCGGGTTCGAGGTCCTTGTACACCTCGAAGAAATGCTGAATTTCCAGGCGGTGGAACTCGGAGACGTCGTCGATCTCCGTGCGCCAGGAGGCACGCTGGTCGCCCGCGGGAACGCACAGCACCTTGTCGTCTCCGCCCTTCTCGTCGCGCATGCGGAACATGCCCAGCGCGCGGCAGCGTATGACGCACCCCGGGAAGGTCGGCTCGTCGAGGAGCACGAGGGCGTCGAGGGGGTCCCCGTCCTCGCCGAGGGTGTCGTCGATGAATCCGTAGTCGTCCGGGTAGCGCGTCGAGGTGAAAAGCATGCGATCGAGGCGAATGCGGCCGGTGTGGTGGTCGAGTTCGTACTTGTTGCGGTTGCCCTTGGGGATCTCGATGGTGACATCGAATTCCATCATGTGCGCACTCCTTCGTCGGTCGCCCGGCGTGCGATGGCCGCCGGACCATGCGAAACTTGCATAGTGAAACGGATGACGGTCCTCGCGACGGCTTTGGCTGTGGCCCTCGGCGGCTACGTCGTTGCCGATGCATATGATATTACCCCGGGCTTTCTCACCACGCGGCCCACAGAGAGCGAAGCGCTTCCCTATCCCAGCGTTTCCTCCGCTTCCGCCCCTGAGGCGCTCCCGTCGTGGAACGCGGACGCCAAGGTCGACAACGCTGCGGTCACCTCTGCGCTGGGCTCGCTCGCCGCCTCTCCCGAGGCGCACGGACACGTCTCCGCCGTGGTGGCCGACGTCGCCACCGGCAAGACGATCGCCCAGCTGGAGCCCGACGCCGCCCGTGCGCCGGCGTCGAACATGAAAATCGTGACGGCGGCGGTCGCCCTGCGGGTTCTGGGGCCCGAGACGACGCTGAAGACGACGGCGAAGATCGAGGGCAAGACGCTCTATCTCGTCGGCGGAGGCGACGCGCTCCTCGGGGCCGGGGGCCCAAATCCCGCGTCCGTCAACGGAAGGGCGGGAATCGGCGAGCTTGCGGACAAGGCCGCCGACGCCGCCCGCAAAGCCGGAGTCACCGAGGTGGCCGTCGATTCCTCGCTCTTTTCCGGGCCCCAGCGCAATCCCAGCGTCACGGGCGGCAACGCATCCTTCGTCATGGAGCTGCGCCCCCTGGCCGTCAACCAATCGCGCAACTCCGGCAAGGCCTACACCGCGAACCCCGACATCCAGGCGGGGCAGGCCTTCGCCAAGGAGCTGGCCGCCCGCGGGGTTCCCGTTTCAGGCTCCGTCCGCCGCAGCCAGGCCCCGAAGCAGGCGCGGGAAGCGGCTTCCGTGGAGTCCGCCCCCGTCCGCGACCTCGTCGACTTCATGCTCAAGCATTCGGACAACACGACGGCGGAGATCCTGGGCCACCTCGTCGCGGTCAAATCAGGCGAGCCGGCGAGCTTCGAGGGCGCCGGCCGAGCCACGCTCGCCGATCTGAAGAAGATAGGGGTGAAGGCCTCCGGCGTCGTCATCGACGACAACTCGGGGCTTTCGCCGAAAAACCGGCTGAGCGCCTCCCTGCTGAACGAAATCGTGAAGAAGGTCGCCTCGTGCGACGGCTGCGCCCTCGAATCGATCACGTCGGGCTTCCCGGTTTCCGCGCTCGACGGCACACTGGACGACAGGATGCACGGCAGCGCGGCGGCCGGCAAAGTGCGCGCGAAGACCGGAACGCTGTCCAACGCCGCCTCGCTTTCCGGTTTCCTCGAAACGAAGAGCGGCAGGCTGCTGACGTTCTCGATTCTGATCGACGGGATCCCCGACGGCTCGTTCACCTCCGCCAGGCATGCGATCGACGGCTTCGTCGTGTCCCTGGCGGGCGCCTGAGGAGCGCGGAACGCTGCGCTGGCGGCGAAAAAGGCGGGGTCGGCGATGGCGCCTGCCCGATCGCGGGGATACGGTTGTCTCCATGGCGACGATCAACCCTGAAATGTCACGCTCCGTAGCCCGCTGGCTTTCCGGCGCGGGTCCGTCCGTGTCGGCGACCCAGGCGCGCGCGGTCGTGGACCAGCTGCACTCGCAGGCTCGCCGCGCTCCTGAGATCGTCGCCGACGTCACCGGCCTCTCCGAGGCGGCGGCCGTAGCGCAGGAGATCCCGGTATTCGTCGTCGACAGAGCCGGGTGGGCGAAGGCCGCCGCCGACTCCGCCGGCGGCCTCCTCGGGCCCGCGCTCGCCGCAGGGACCGGAAAGCTTGCGGATTTCTGCGGCTCCGTCGAGCTGGCGCTCGGGGCCAGCGTGCTCGCAGCAAGGGTGCTCGGCCAGTATGACCCTTTGGCGAAGCGCCTTCTGCTCGTCGCCCCGAACGCGGCGGCCTTCGCCGCGAAATACTCGCTCGACCGGCGCGACCTCTCCCTCTGGATTTCGGTTCACGAGCTGACCCACGCCGCGCAATTCGCGGCGGCGCCGTGGATCGTCGACTATCTCGTCTCCCGCCTCCGCTCGCTGCTCGAGCAGGACGACGTCGATCTCGAAAGCGGGTCGGCCGCCGAGGCAATGTCCATGATGAGCCTGCTCGAAGGCCACGCGGAGCACGTCATGAACGCCGTTCCCCTCTCGCTCATGCCGTCCAAGCGGCGGCTCGTCTCCTCGATGGAGCGGCGCCGGGCGGCCAAGAATCCGCTGAAGTCCGTTCTTTCGAAGGCGTTCGGCCTCGATCTCAAGGCGGCCCAATATCGCAGGGGCTCCGCCTTCGTCGGCGCGGTCGTCGACGCCGTCGGGCACGCCGGATTCAACAAGGTGTGGGAGAATCCGCTCCACGCTCCCACGCCTGAGGAAATCGACGCGCCCAGCGCATGGATTCAGCGCGTCGGGGTCTGATGGGAGGACCGCATCCCGCTCTCGCCCGCACGCGGCGCGCCGTGGAGGAAGCGTTCGACGCCGCCGGCGTGGGCACCGGATCGAGCGTGCTGCTGGCCGTCTCCGGGGGCTCCGACTCGATGGCCCTCGCCCAGGCGGCTGTTTTCGTGTGCCGGCGCGAGGGGATCGTCGCCTCGAGTCTCACCGTGGACCACGGGTGGCGCGAGGGCTCAGCCGACGAGGCCGCAAGCGTCTGCAGCGCGCTCGAAGCCATGGGCGTTGAGTCCGCAGGTGTGGCGCGGGTCGAATCGAAAGGCGAGGGCGGCGTCGAGTCGGCCGCCCGCGCGGCCAGGTACGCCGCCTTGGCCGAAGCGGCCAGGTCGATGCCCGGCCGGGCCGCGGTCGTATGCGGGCATACCGCCGACGACCAGGCCGAAACCGTCCTGATGGGCTTGGGCCGCGGTTCCGGGCCCCGCTCAATCGCGGGCATGCCCGCCGTCGGCGCGTGCCCCGGAGCCCCCGACGTGCCGCTCATCAGGCCCTTTCTGGGGCTTCGCCGCGCGGAACTTCGCCGGGCGTTGGCGTCGGAGGGCGTCGAATGGGTCGAGGACCCCACCAACGACGTCGATTCGCCGGTGCGCGCCGCCGACGGGTCGCTTTTGCGCCGGGCGGCCGTCAGGCACCGCTGCATGCCGGCGCTCGAGGATTCGCTCGGCCCCGGCGTGGTGGAGGCGCTCGCGCGAACGGCCGCGATGATCCGAGAGGACCTCAGCGCGCTCGACGGGTTCGCCGAAGAGATCGACGCGAAGCTCGGCGCCGAGCCGTCCGTGCGGGAATTGGGCGGATTGCCCTCGGCTCTTCGCACCAGAATCCTTCGCCGTCGCGCCATCGACGGAGGGGCCAGGCCCGGAGAGCTCACCTCGTGGCACATCGCCACCCTCGATTCCCTGGTTTCGCGGCGGCGCGGAGGGTCGAGCCTCGACCTTCCAGGAATGAGGGTGACAATCGACGAAGGTCGGATAACATTCGATGGGGCAGTTCCAACGAATCGGGAGGAGAACCGTGGAAGCAGCTGACATGGGCGGGGACCTTGAGAAGATCCTGCTGACCGCAGAGCAGATAGACGCGCGCCTTGCGCAGCTCGCTGCGCAAATCGACGAGGAGTATCGAGGCAGAGACCTCCTGCTCGTCGGAGTGCTGCGCGGGGCCGTCATGACGATGGCCGACCTTTCGCGGAAGATCCGCATTCCGCTGGAAATGGACTGGATGGCCGTCTCCTCCTACGGTTCGGGGACGAAGTCGTCCGGCGTCGTCCGCATTCTCAAGGACCTCGACACCGATATTCAGGGACGCAACGTGCTCATCGTCGAAGACATCATCGACTCGGGGCTCACCCTTTCCTGGCTGAGATCCAACTTGCTCTCCAGGGGGCCCGAATCGGTGCGCATAGCGACCACTCTGCGCAAGCCCGAGGCTGCCAAGGTCGCGATCGACGTCGACTACGTCGGTTTTGACATTCCGAACGAGTTCGTTGTGGGATATGGACTCGACTACGCCGAGCGATACCGCCACCTCCCCTTCGTGGGAACGCTCGCGCCGCACGTTTATGGAGGCTAATGTGACCGAAGAAGAACGCAACGAAGGCGCGCCCGCACCCGTGCCTTCGCCCCGAAGCCGGAGGGCAGCCGCGCAGAAGATGCAGATCGAAGCCGAATCCGCAGAAGAGCGGACGGACGGATCGAATGGCGACGAGCCTGGCGGCGCCGGGCAATCGACCGGCGGAAGCGGGCGAACCGACGCGGACGCGCCCCGGCGGCGCAGCGCCGGGGCCTCGCGCCCCGCAGGCCGAAGCGCCGACGGCGCCAAACCCGGCCAAAAGGAAACGCCCAAAGACGCGAAGGATCGCAAGAAGCGGTCCATGCGTCGAATGTTCACCGCTTTCTTCTTCGTCGGCGTCGTCGCTTCGGGCCTGTGGCTCTTCTTCGGCGGCGAGCACTTCTCAGCTGTCAAAACTTCCGAGGGAATCTCGCTTCTCAAAGGCAAGCAGGTCGAGCGGGTGCAGATCACCGAGGGGACGCAGCAGGTCCGCCTGTGGCTCTCGCAGCCGACGAAGGCGACCGACGAGAAGGGGAAGAGCCACGACGGCGGCAAGCGCCGCAGGCCGAGCAGATCGCGAGGCTGACCGAACAGGCGAAGCCGAAGCTCGGATACGACTCGATCGTGCCCCAGGCCTCGATCTGGTCCTCGATCTTGACGATGGCCGTTCCGATGCTCATCATCATCGTGGCCTTCATGATCCTTTTGCCTCGCATGCAGTCGGGGATGGGGGCCTTCGGCAGGATCAAGGACCGCAAGCAGCTCGACCCGGACAAGCCCGACGTCACCTTCAACGACGTCGCCGGGGAGGACGAGGCCGTCGCCGAGCTGCGGGAGATCACCGAGTTTCTCACCGCGCCCGAACGCTTTCACGCGCTCGGGGCGGAGATCCCCCGAGGAGTCCTCCTTTACGGGCCTCCCGGAACGGGCAAGACCCTCCTGGCCAGGGCGGTGGCGGGCGAGGCCGGGGTGCCCTTCTATTCGATCTCGGCCTCCGAGTTCGTCGAAATGTTCGTGGGCGTGGGCGCCTCGCGCGTTCGGGACCTGTTCAACAAGGCCAAAGAAAATGCGCCGGCCATAGTCTTCGTCGACGAGATTGACGCCGTGGGCCGCGGCCGCGGCGTGGGAATCGGCGGCGGCAACGACGAACGCGAGCAGACCCTCAACCAGCTCCTCGTCGAGCTCGACGGCTTCGACTCGCACTCCAACGTCATCCTCATCGCGGCGACGAACCGGCCCGACGTGCTCGACCCGGCTCTGCTGCGCCCCGGCCGATTCGACCGCCAGATCTCCGTGGACGCCCCCGACCTCAGGGGGCGCGAGGCCATCCTCAAGGTTCACGCCAAGGGCAAGCCTTTCGCGCCCGACGTCGACCTGGCCATGGTGGCCCGGCGCACGCCCGGATACACGGGAGCTGACCTGGAGAACATCCTCAACGAGGCGGCTTTGCTGGCCGCCCGGTTCGGGCGCCGGGCGATCGGCGTGCCCGACGTCGATGAGGCCATCGACCGCGTCATGGCCGGTCCGCAGCGGCGCTCGCGGCCGATGAACGATCAGGACAAGCTGTTGACCGCCTACCACGAGGCGGGCCACGCGCTGACGGCGGCGGCTCTGCACAACGCCGATCCGGTGACCAAGGTGACGATCCTGCCGCGCGGGCGCGCCCTCGGCTACACGATGGTCCTGCCCACCGAGGACCGATACTCCGTCTCCCGCAACGACCTGCTCGATCAGCTGACCTACGCCATGGGCGGGCGCGTCGCCGAGGAAATCGTCTTCCACGATCCGACCACCGGCGCGTCGAACGACATCCAGAAAGCCACGAGCATAGCGCGAAGCATGGTCACCGAGTACGGCATGAGCGCCGAGGTCGGGATCATCCGCCTCGCCGCCGAAGACGCCGACCCCCTCGAGCGGACCATGGGCGGCGGCGGAGAAGTCCATTCGGACGGAATGGTCAGCGCGATCGACGTCGAGGCGCGCGGACTCGTTGAGAACGCCCACCGCGAGGCCTGGGCGATTCTCGCGCAAAACCGGGGAATCCTCGACATTCTGGCCTCGCGGCTCATGGAGAAGGAGACCGTGCTCGAGTCCGAGCTCAAGGAGATCTTCGCCGACGTCGTCAAGGCGCCCGTGCGCGAAAGGTGGCATGTCTTCGAGGTTCCGGCCGAGCTTTTGGCGGCCACGGAGATACCGCCGATCGAGATCCGCTCCCCGCAGCCCGTCAAGGGAAGGCATGCGGCCGCGCCTGTCGATTCCGACGCGTCGGCTGCTCCCAGCCCGGCTGCTCCAAATCCGGCCGTGCCCAGCCCGGCTGCTCCAAATCCGGCCGTGCCCAGCCCGGCTGCACCAAATCCGGCCGTGCCCAACTCGGCTGCTCCCAGTTCGGCTGTTCCGAGCTCGGCCGCGACAGGCCCGGCCGCGCCGGTCAGTTCCGTCATTCCGCCCGCGGCTGCAAACGCCGGCGGTTCGGCTTTTGCCGATCCCGGGAATGCGGACAGCTCGGCTGCAGGCGCCCCCGAGGAGCCTCCCGCAATCCCCGACGGGGGCGACGAGCTTGAGGAATCCGCGGCCAAGCCTTCGACGGCCGGCGAGCCGGGAACGGTTCTGTCCCCCTCGGTTCCGGCGGCCCCCTCGGCGCAGAGCCCCGACCCCTTGGGCGACGTGACGATTCCCGAGCTTTCTGCCGATGCGGCGCCCCGCGCCCCCATGGGCGGCTCGACGCCGAACCTCCCGGGCGACCCGAAACTGCCCGACCCCCTGGCCGATTCGGCCCCGAGCGGTCTTCTTGGCGATCCGGCGTCGAGCGATCCGGCGAACGAAGCCGACTCCTCTGACTCCCGGGACGGTTTGCCCGCGACCGACCGGCTGCCGAAGGTCGATCCGCTGTCGGCGACGGAACGGCTGCCGAAGGTCGACCCGTTGCCCGCGACCGACCAGTTGCCGAAGGTCGATCCGATGTCGGCGACGGAACGGCTGCCGAAGCTCGACCCGCTGTCCGGGCCGAGCCCGCTCTCGTCATCCGCGTCGCTCGATCCGCTCTCGACGCCCGGCGGTCCGCTCTCTGCCTCCAGCCCGCTCGATCCTCTTTCAAGGCCTTCGCGGGCGTCTGCTTCCAGCCCGCCCTCGGCGTCGTCTCCTGACGATCCCGCAGGCGACGCCGATTCCGACGGCGGCGCCGACCCGAGCGGAAAGCCTGAGCCGAGCGATGGCTGAGGGCAAGGCCCCGGGGCCTGAGGGAGGCGAGAGAGGCAAAGGCCGGAGCCCCGCGGACCGCGCGGAGATAGGGCAGAAGGACAGCGAAGGCTCCGCCCGCCCGAACGGCGGCTACGACGAGGCCGCGGTCGAAGAGGCGATTCGCTCGCTGCTTCGCGCCGTCGGGGAGGACCCCGAACGCGACGGGCTCGTCGACACCCCGGCGCGCATGGCGCGATCCTTCAAGGAGATTTTCTCGGGATTGCGCCAAGACCCCGCCGACGTGCTCGAGGCGAAGTTCGACATCGGGCATCAGGAGATGATCATCGTCAAGGACATCCCCTTCTATTCGACGTGCGAACATCACCTGCTGCCGTTCCACGGCCATGCCCACGTCGCGTACATCCCGAACGCCGACGGCAAAGTGACCGGCCTATCGAAGATCGCGAGGCTTGTGGACGGATACGCCCGCAGGCCCCAGGTGCAAGAGCGGATTGCCACGCAGGTGGCTGAGGCTATGGAAAGCCGCCTCGGGGCCAGGGGAGTGCTCGTCGTCATCGAAGCCGAGCACATGTGCATGTCGATGCGCGGGGTGAACAAACCCGGCTCACGTACCGTAACATCGGCAGTGCGCGGAGTTCTCCGCAACCAGGCAACCCGCAGCGAGGCCCTGAGCCTCATCCAAGGGTAAGGAGAGCCAACATGTTGCCAGCAACGCTGCCCACGGGCCGCTCCCTCGTCATGGGCATCCTCAACGTCACGCCCGATTCTTTCTCCGACGGCGGCCTTTACGTCGACACCGACGTCGCCGTCGAGAAGGCTTACCGCATGGTGCGCCAAGGAGCTGACATCGTCGACGTCGGAGGCGAGTCCACGCGCCCGGGCGCCACGGCCCTCACCGCCCGCGAAGAATGGAACCGCATCGGCGCGGTTGTGACGGCTCTGGGAAAGACCGACATCGTGGTGTCCGTCGACACGTATCATGCGGACACGGCGCGCCGGGCAATCGACGCCGGGGCCGAGATCGTCAACGACGTGACCGGAGGGGCCGGCGACCCGAACATGTTCAGCGCCGTAGCGTCGAGCAGCTGTCTGTACATCCTCCAGCACGGCAGGGGGAACGCCCGCACCATGAACTCTTTGGCGAACTACGGCGACATCGGGGCCGAGGTCGCCGACGAGCTGACCGCCTCGGTCGACAGGGCCGTCTCGTCCGGGGTCGACGCCTCGCAGATCGTCGTCGATCCGGGCTTCGGCTTCGCCAAGGTCGGGAACGACGATTGGGACCTCGCCGCCAACATGGCGTCGATCATGGAGCTCGGCATGCCGGTCCTCGTCGGGGTCTCCCGCAAGCGTTTCCTGGCCGAGATCCACAACGGCCGCTCCGGCCCCGCCCAGCGCGACGACGCGACGGCGGCCCTCACCGCCTACTTCGCCGAGCTTGGCGTGTGGGGCGTGCGAGTGCATGAAGTCGCGGCATCCAGGGCGGCCGTCGAAACGGTCGCGCGTTTGCGCACGGCGGGCGCCTACCCGTGAGCGACACGGTCCGCATCGAGGGAGTGAGGGGGCACGGCGCGCACGGAGTGCTCCCCGAGGAAAAGCGGCGCGCACAGCCGTTCGTCGTCGACGTCGAGATGGAGGTGGAGCCCGCCGCCGCCGACTCGATCGAATGCACGATTTCCTACGCCGACGTCGCAGCCGACGCCCTGGCCGTCGTCGAGGGCGAAAGCGCGGACCTCGTCGAAACCCTCGCGGCCCGCATAGCCGAGCGCGTGCTTGCGCGCGGAGCCCTCAGAGCCGCCGTCACCGTCCACAAGCCGGAAGCCCCCGTCGGCGTGCCGTTCTCCGACGTCTCTGTGACAGTTCGCCGGAACGGACCCCTCGTGGACGGCGGGACGATACGCCGCGCCGTCCTCGCACTGGGGTCGAATCTGGGGGACGGACGCGCCCATCTCGACGCCGCCGTCGAGGCTCTCGGCGCCCTCGACCTGCACCTGATCGGGGTTTCCGATTACTTGTCCACAGACCCCGTGCTCGCGCCGGGACAGGAGCCGCAGCCGCGATACACTAACGCTGTGGCCACGGTGACCACGGCGATGTCGCCGCTGGCCCTGCTGGCCGAACTCCAACGGATCGAGGTTCGCGGCGGCAGGGTGCGTGAACGGCGATGGGGGCCGCGGACAATCGACCTCGACATCATCGACGTCGAGGGTGTCGCAAGCGTCAATCCCAGGTTGACTCTTCCTCATCCTCGCGCGGGCGAGCGCCTGTTCGTCCTCGAGCCGTGGGCGCAGATAGAGCCCGAGGCGACGTTGGGCGGCGTGCCGATAGCCC
>NZ_DBHHEV010000020.1:20884-28845 GCF_057238965.1 Peptidiphaga sp. | reverse complement strand
TGCCAATTCGGCCTGCGCCTGAGTGCGCAGTTGCACCGGCCCGAGGCGTCGCACTTCCCGCTAAAAGGAACTGCCTTCCTGAAGGATCCCGATCGACGGCGTGCCGGACTACGTCCCACACCTCTGGCACGTTCTGCCACTCGTCAATGAGCAGGGGACGTGGACGAGATAGGAGCAGCTCAGGATCGGCCTCAAGGGGCACACGCTCTGCCGTCCTGTCCAGATTCATGATGTCCGCAGCCCGTTGAGCGGCCGTCGTCGTCTTGCCGACGGCTTTGGGGCCGTCAAGCGCTATTGCGGCGACGAAAGGAAAACAGGTCGTCCAGTTCCAAATCAATGGTCTGACGCATATAAACCATGGTTCAATCATAAAGATCGCCGAGTTTGAATCAGGCAAATAGCAGAACTTGAATCAGGCAAATCGCGGGAGCTGAATCAGGCAAATCGCAGAAAGAGAACCAGGTCGGCAGCCGGACGAGGCCACCGTCTTTCGCGGACACCTTTCCCTCAACAGGGCTTGAAGTGTCCGCAGACTTTTACCGAAACCCCTGGGTGAACCAAACTGATAGACTGCCCCCCCTCGAGCCTCATTCCCTTCGTAGCTATACTGTGTTACGTGCCCTAGAACGGCCTCTGATCCTTTGCAGATTACGCCGCTAGGGCACCTTCACGCAGTTCAACGTCGAAACGGCAGACCACACCCCGTTTTAAGGGGCAGGTTGTGGTGCCAGCCGGAGGCGGTGAGGTGTGAAGCGGCACCTGTAATGCCAGCTTGCCCGTGACAGGCCGATCGTCTTCAGCGCCGTTCGCTGAGAGTGCCCGGCCTGGACCAGCCGTTTGACAAGCTCGGCGTCGATCTGGCCGACGTCGACGCCGCCCGCGCTCAGTCGGTCGGACTGCCCTGACCGCCTGTAGGCTCGTGCCCGTCGCGAGCCTCGCCCAAGAGCCCGATAGCTTTTCCCAGCGCATCGGCAGACCGTTCCAAGACCGCGTTGTGGCGCTCGATCTTCTTGCGCAGCTCGGCCCGCTCGCGTTCAAAGTCCTTTTCCCGAGCGGCAAGACGGGCTTTCAACCGCTCGAAACGCGCTCCGTCTACGTCACTCATGTCGCCAGTATCGCGCGGAACGATCCCTTCGGCCAGATCCCCGTACAAAAACGCCCGTCTCCACCGCATCATTGTCGACCGGGCAATGCCTTTTTCCTTCAACCACAGCCCCTTCCTTCCCCACGGCAGATCCACATACTCTGCCGTCAACTCCGCTGTCTCCGACGTCGAATACCGACACACCATGAAAATCCCCTCCAAAAAGGAACCAGAACTGACTCACAACCAGCCTGACACAAAGGGGTTCGGACACTTTCGCGCGCGCATCCGATTCTAAAAATATAGAAGAAAAACCACTAAAGGGCTCTAACATCAGTTTCTGGACCTAGATAAACTCTTAACGGCCGTTACAAGATTTCTAATCTCTTCACGGACGTAATGCAACGACCCGTCTGGCGCATCGATTGATTCGCGCCAGTCAGTCAAGCGAATCTCAATTTGATTCGGGGCTATGGGTCCGTAAGGTCCATCTGCGTTCACACAGATTTTATAAACCGTTGTATCATTTTCGTTTTGGAGAAGCTCAGAGCCTCGCCCTATGAACCAAGAGATCCTTCTTCCCGGGGCCAAGGAGAGAATTCCTTTTTGAAGCCGTCGTTGCGCAACCTCAGCGGGTTGCGCAACCTCAGCGCAAGTCATATCGCCAGATTGGACAGGCAGTGGCGGATCAATGGTCACGCGAACATTTCTGGCCACCGTAGGTCCAGAATTGCCGACGACTAGGTGAATCAAAGCGCCCTGCCGTCTGTCGAGTTGGATATCTGCCCAAACATAGGGCTGCGCAGACTGACGCGCGAGCTCCCGTTGAATATCAGTCTGTTCCTCGGAAGCCTTTGCCGACCGTCGCGCAGGCCGGATCGCAATCAGTGCCACTGCTACAGCTGCCCACGAAGCCATTGCCGCGACAATAGCCGCTACACTGCTCACATCCATAACTACCCTTTTTGATCAGCAGTCTGCTGCTTTGCATCAGGAATCAGGTACTTCTCCGCCCACGATCGCACCCCTTGGAGTCGTGGATGATCCCGCACAATCCGAAGCTGTTGCTTAATCGGAAGTCCGATTTCATTAACTAAACTTAAGACTACGACTGCCTTGGTCACTTCAACGACAGCGACCAGCTCTTCGAGGGAATGGTTCGGCGTCTTACCTCGATGCGCAAGGTCATTGCGCGCCTTCGCTGTTCTCGCTGCCCAGCGATTAGCATCCGGAACGAAAAACCCAGCAACTTCCGGGTCGAGACGCTCTGCAAGAGCTAGAAGCCTCTCTCTGAGTGACGGTCCATTGCGGATATCTACCCTTTGTTTATGAATTTCGGGTACTATATCGAATATAGCGTCACGCAACTTCTCGAACTCGACCTCGGGAATAGGTTTCGTATCGATATCGAGCTTTCGATGCAAAACTTCAGCCGCACCCACCGCCGTCAAGAGATTGTTTTCGATAAAGCTGGACGGCGCGTATCGAAGGCTGCCGACCATATTGATTGCCGATCGAAGTTGCTCGTATTTCTCAGACCAACGAGGAAGGATCTGCTCAAATGGTAGAGAATCGCAGGTAAAGAAAACACGGTGGAGGTCAACTGCTTTCGCGTCATGGCACCCAAATGCTAAAGGCGAATAGAGCACATCAACACCCCTTGGCAATCTCTTACCGTTAGGCAACTCACATCCGCCCTGCGACAACTCTAAACGAAGCCAAATAACACCAGAAGCGCGATCAGTCGCAAACGAAATCAGGTCCTGAACTAACTTAACTTTATCAAGTGCATAGTTTAATGAAATCGGAGACTTAGATTTGATCCTCATCGAGACGGTGTTGCATACTCGCCCGACTGTCTGCCCTTTGAAATACTCAAAGAATGGCAAAGGGTGTTGATTAACCAAACAGAACTCCGCGTCGTCAATCACAGCTGATTGGAGTGCAACTGGTTTGATAGAAATGGATGCAGTTCCATCAAATTCATTCTCAGACACACCGTAGGTACATTCCATTGTCGACGTAGCCGCCCAACGAGTAAGGTCTTCAATTGACATTTCAGCCACTGAGAACGCCGGGATGTCTGCACTGTCCACATACACTCCAAATAGCGCCATCCTTGCCTCTATATTTTGTTTATACGGCCCCTGTGGTTCTATATCGAGTGTTCTTCTGCTGCTTTTCGGAGCGCAGTCAAGAAGAGTGATCTCGCGGTGTTCGGCCATGCCCCTAATAACGTCCCATTTCTTATTTTCAACATGATAGGACACAATTCCGGAAGGAGATTGCGACATGACTCCATCCTCAAAACCGCCAATCAACGATAGTGCTATGCCTCCTTCCCCATCGTAGCGCAAAATACCCGGAACTTTCTCTTCAGGATCATCTGGAAGCCACCAGTGCCCCACCCATTCAGCGGACTCATCAAGATGCAAAGGATCGTTCATCATTGTCCTTCCGTCTAATCCAGGACGTCCATTTCCTCCCCTTGCACGCAGTTTACACATTAAACCGGAACTCGACGACGTCGCCGTCGGCCATGACGTAGTCCTTGCCTTCCATGCGGACGCGTCCGTGGGCACGCGCCTCGGCGAGGCTGCCGTACTCGACCAGGTCGTCATAGCTGACGATCTCGGCCTTGATGAAACCGCGCTCAAAGTCGGTGTGGATGACGCCGGCGGCCTGCGGCGCGGTCCAGCCCTTGTGGATCGTCCAGGCGCGCGACTCCTTCTCCCCCGCCGTCAGGTAGGTCTGCAGGCCGAGAGTGTCGAAACCGACCCGCGCCAGCTTGTCGAGCCCGGCCTCGTCCTGCCCGGAGGCCTCGAGCATTTCGCGGGCTTCCTCGGGCTCCAGCTCGACGAGCTCGGCCTCGAACTTCGCGTCGAGGAAGATCGCCTCGGCCGGCGCCACGAAATCGCGCAGCTCGGCCTGCATGGCCTCGTCGCCCAGGCCGGCATCGTCGGTGTTGAAGACGTAGATGAACTTCTTCGTGGTCATCAATCCGAAACCGCGAAGAATGGCGGGGTCGAGGTCCGTGCCGTGCGCCGAAAGCACCTTTCCCTGCTCGAGCAGCTCGAGGGCAGCCTTGGCCGTCTCCAGCACCTCCTTAGGCGTCTTCTTGCCGGTGACTTCCTTGGTCAGGCGCGGGATCTGCTTCTCGAGCGTCTGCACGTCGGCCAAAACGAGTTCCGTGGAGACGGTTTCGATGTCGTCCTTCGGGTCGACGCGTCCTTCGACGTGGACGACGTCGGGGTCGGCGAACGCGCGCGTGACCAGGCAAATCGCGTCGGCCTCGCGGATGTTGGCCAGGAACTGGTTGCCCAGGCCCTCGCCTTGAGAGGCGCCGCGCACGATCCCCGCGATGTCGACGAAGCTGACCGTGGCGGGCACGACCTTCGCCGAGTGGAACAGCTCGGCCAGCTTGTCCAGCCGCGCGTCCGGCAGCGGCACGACGCCGACGTTCGGCTCGATCGTGGCGAACGGGTAGTTGGCAGCCAAAGCCGTGGCGCGGGTCAGGGCGTTGAACAGGGTCGACTTGCCGACGTTGGGCAGCCCGGCGATTCCGATAGTCAATGACACGGATCGATTCTACCGGCACGCGAAGCCGCACGCGCGGGCAAGCGGCACGAACGGCGATTGCCCTGCCTGGGTGCCCGCAGCCGCCTCGCCTACATGTCCGCGATGGCCTCCGGAGATTCGGGCAGGATTTGGCCGCCGTCCACGACGATCGCCTGGCCCGTGATGTAGCGGGCGCCGTCGGAGGCGAGAAAGGCCACCGCCTCGCCGACGTCGCGCGGCTCGCCAAGGCATCCAAGCGGAACCGCGGCGGCCATCCGCCGCATGTACTCCTCGCCCAGCGCGACCAGGCCCGGCGTGACGACGTTGCCCGGCATGACCGCGTTGATCGTGATGCCGTCCTTCGCCAACTCCATCGCCGCCGAGCGAACGAAGCCCATCTGCGCGGCCTTCGTCGCCCCGTAGTGCGACCAGCCCGGATATCCCGTGACGTTGCCTGTGATCGACGAGGTCACCACCACGCGTCCGCGCCCAGATTCTCTCAGCGCCGCCGCAGCCGCCTGGACCATGTGGATCGTGCCAGTGACGTTGACGCCGAAGATCGCAGAAATGTCCTCGTCGGCCATGTCCGCAATGCGAACCTGCGGGTACACTCCCGCATTCGAAGCGAGCACAGACAGCCCGCCGAGGTCGCTCGCCGCGCGGGCCACCGCCTCATCGCACGCTTGACGATCCCGCACATCCAGCGGGTATGCGGGAAAGCCGGCCGCGCGGGCCTCCTCGCATTCGGCGTCGGTCAAGCCGGTGACGGCGACCGCCGCGCCGCGTTCGCGCAAAACCTCGGCGATCCCGCGTCCGATTCCGCTCGTCCCGCCCGTCACCAAGGCCGTGCGCCCTTCGAGCAAGCGGCCGCCCGACAACCGCCCCTCCGTCGATTCGCTCATCGCGCCCTCCTTTGTTGCGCTTCGAGGATTGCCGCCCCACGAATGCTCGGCACCCCTTAAAGCTTGGTGCCCTTTGGAGCTTGCCGCCCCGCGAAGCTTGGTGTCCCTCAAAGCTTGGCATCCCTCGAAGATTGTCTCGCCTCCAGCCTACTTCTTATCCCGACTGCAGCGCGGGAAGGATCCGGGAGAGCGAGACGAACGATTCAGTCGATCGTCGAGGTTCGCCTGTCGGCCCTCAATGCGCGTCAACGCCCTGTTTTTGCATGTCATGGAAGTCCATCGGCGCGAAAAAGCCCTGACAGAGACGCGCTCCGACGGGAAAGCGAGAAGCCTGCGAGAAATCACATTCGGACGACTTCGCAAAATAGCTTTGCCCATCTGTGCAAAATAGCTTTATGAGGAGTTCGGAGATTGCCGACCCTTTCCCAAACAGAACTTACGTGCCCTTTTCGCAGAATCGTTGATTTTTCCTTGCTTTTGAGCTTATAAGCCAGTTGGCTTGACCCTCCGACGGCGAGACGTGCGCATACGGCAACGGAAGCGACTAGAAAGGACTTTGCGCCGCATATCGCCACATTCTCCCCGACCGGCCCACCGCTCCACACGTCGGCGGACAACGTCCGTCGGAGCGTCAACTGGCCTTCGACGTCGGGCGCCGTTACGTTTCCTACATCTTTCAATCGATCTTAAGCGCGTAAAATTCCTTGAAAACAAAGGGGAAAGTCGGATACATGGGTAGTAAAACACCCCCTGCGCGGTTGCGTTGCGATAACATTCTTATAACAATAGCTTCAAAATAGCACGCGATTGAGTTGCAACCAAACTCATTCGAGCTGCAACACCACGCATTGAGGGAGAACAATGAAACGAATCCACATCACGCTGCCGCGTCAGGTAACGGTTTCAGTCACTGCGGGTCTTCTTTGCATCAGCGCCCTCGCCGGGTGTCGGACGTCGGCGGACGAGCCGGGAGCATCGGCTTCGGGATCCACTGCGACGTCGGAGACGACGAGCACCCAGGCTCCGCAGGCAGACGGGGCGGGAGGCAAGAACGCAACGTCGGCGTCTGCCGATTCAAAAGCCGCCGGAGGGGGCTCCTCGCAGGGGGCCGCAGGCGGCGACGGCGCGACGTCGGGAGGCTCCGCCGGCAACGTCAATCAGGCAAACGCCGATCTTCAGGCGCCTTCAACCGGGAACAAGCGGATCGGCAACTACGACGTCCCCAAGACGAACGTCGCCTGGGTGGCAACCGACGGCAAGGACTCCAACGATGGAACCGAGTCCAAGCCGTTCGCCACCTTCCAGAAGGCGCTCAACACGGTGAAGGACGGCGGAACCGTCGTCGCGAAGGCCGGCACATATCGGCCGGACCCGATCGACGTCACCAAGAAGAACATCACGATCCAGTCGGCGCCGGGGGCGACCGTTTGGATCAAAGGAAGCGAGGTCGTCGACAAAGCCAAGTGGAAGAAGCAGGGCTCGGCTTGGGCTGCCACGGGCAACTTCCACAACTTCTGCACCGTCTGCACGGTCAACCAGGACCCCAAGCAGGAAGGCATGGCGGCCTACCCCGAGCAGGCTTTCATCAACGGCAAGGCGCTCCGCCAGGTCGCTTCCAAAGCCGAGGTGAAAGAGGGCACCTTCTACGTCGAAGACAAGACGCCTACAACCCTCAAGGACCCCAAGAACAACGACAAGGGCTTCAACGTCGGCAAGCAGGACGCAATCACCTACTACGTCGGTTCGGATCCCACAAACGCGACTGCCGAAGTCTCGAGGAACGCCAGGGCCATCACGGTCAGCGCCGAGGGCTTCAACCTCAAGGGAATCAACGTCGCCCAGTACTCGCCCGTCCAGTCGTGGAAGCTCCAGAATGACCCCGTGTTCAAGGACAAGGCGGGCGCCGTCGCGGTCTTCATCGCGGGATCGAAGTCGACGGTCGTCGATTCGACCTTCACGCAGGTCTCGTCCGGCGGCGCATTGGGCTTCAGCGACTCGCACGGTTCGCGCGCGGCCAACAACCGCTTCGTCGACAACGGCGGCGGAGCCGCGGGCGCCAACCGTTCGGACGACGTCGTCTACGAAGGCAACTACTTCTCCAACAACAACACGGCGAAGTTCCGCATCCACGATTGCTTCGCCTACTGCACGATCGCGGACATCAAGGTGACGCACACCAACAGAACCGTTTTCCGAGGCAACGTCGTGGATTACTCGGCGGCTCCGCGCGAGGCTTCCAAGGCGTCCGAACGAACGACGACCTTCCCGGCCTTCTGGTGCGACGAAGGATGCATCGATGCCAAAACGGTCAACAACTTCTTCACGAACGTGGGAACAGCCGTCTTCTATGAGGTCTCCAGCGGAGGGGTGATCGCCTCGAATGTCGTCGAAGGGTCGAACACCGGCGTCTCCATTGG
>NZ_DBHHEV010000020.1:8829-20874 GCF_057238965.1 Peptidiphaga sp. | reverse complement strand
GGAACTGACAAGGTGAAGGTGTACAACAACACGATATCGCGCACCTACCGTCCGATCTACGTCTACGAGGACGCGCGGTATGACGGTTGCAATTCCCGCGAGAAGAACAGCGAGAAGTGCGTGTTCCCCGAGGAATGGTCGACAAAGCACCGTCTGAGCTGGAACACCACCGGCGTCGAGGTCTACAACAACATCCTCTCGTCCCGGGCTTCCAACGGCCCCAAGGACGCCACGAACGTTCCGCTGGCCATGCCTGTCTACCTTGACGGCGCCAAGAACACGAACGGCAAGGAAATCTACTCGAATCAGATGTTTGCCGGCTTCGACTACAACGTCTACTACAGGAGCAACCAGTCCAACGAGCCGATCGTCATGAACTGGGACCTCCCATCAAAGGATCCTCAGAAGGACGGGCCCATGGACGTCAAGTTCGCGAAGGCCGCCGACATCTCGAAGGATTCCAACGCGGGCAATGCCGTCAAGGGGATCGAGACGCACGCGCTCGACACCTTTGGCTCCCGGGCGCAGAATCCCTACTTCGTCAAGGAGGCCGACTCCAACAGCGCCTACAACCAGAGCAACTACAGCCTCAAGGAAGGAAGCAAGGCCCGCGGCAGCGGCAAGCCCCTTCCCGAGGACGTCGCCAAGGCCATCGACCCGTCGGGCAAGACGGTTGCCGCCGGAAAGGCCGTGGACCGCGGCGCTCTGGTCAACGTCAAGATGAACGCGGCAAAGAAGTGACGACGCGTCGTCGGCAGATTGACGAGTCACTGCGGATCGAAACGCGAGGCGATTCGACGAACGGCCTATTCGAACGGCTGCTCGTTTGCCGCCGGAAGCACATTGACGCCGAGTGACCGGATCCGACGGAACCCGCGGGCGCCGCACACCTTCACGGTGTGCGGCGCCCGCTTTTTGTCGTTTTTCTCTGCGCCGCATCTTCGGCCGAGGTTTTCTTCCGTCGGCGCCTTCCTCGGGTTTGCGGTCCGACGGCCTTTCCTCGCGTTTGCGCTGTCCGCCGGTTTCTTTGGCCGACGACCGCTTATCGGTCCGTTTCGAGGGCC
The DNA here is from genome assembly GCF_057238965.1 of Peptidiphaga sp. Lineage (NCBI taxonomy): Bacteria > Bacillati > Actinomycetota > Actinomycetes > Actinomycetales > Actinomycetaceae > Peptidiphaga > Peptidiphaga sp. The sequence goes on along the minus strand of NZ_DBHHEV010000020.1, from coordinate 19,810 downwards.
TTCGCAACGGCGACGTCGGGCGCGTCGCCGTAGTCGAGGCGATTCATGTAGACGTGCGCGATCGCGCCGAGAACCAAAGGCAAGAGAATGCCGAAGCGCAGGCTCCACCCGTCTGCGATCGCGCCGATGAGCGGGCTCGTCGCCAAGTTTGCCGCCCGCATAAGCCAGCCGACGAAGGTCAGCGCGCTTCCCTCGCGGAAGCCGGACGCGGCGTCGGCCGCCGCGTAGACGGCGGGGACGATCGTGGCGCTTCCAAATCCTGCCAAGGCGAAAGCCGGAAGCGAGACCGCCGCGACGGGCGCAGCGGCGGCAGCCGCAAATCCGAAGGCCGACAGGAGAAAACCGGCTCGGGCCACCGGGACCCGACCCCACCGGTCGACCATCGGATCGCCCATAATTCTCCCGACGAACTGGGCGGCGACCATGATGACGTAAGCGATTCCAGCGTCGGCGGCACTCCAGCCCACTGGGCCGGCGAAAAAGTTGGCGCTCCAGTCGTTGCCGACGATCTCGATCTGATTTCCGGCGATTCCTATGAGGGCGAGGGGCACCAAGGTGAGAAAACGAGCGCCGAGAGCGCCGCCGCGGGCGTGTTCCGCCCGGGCCCGCTGGGGAACGGCGTCGTCGGAAAGCTCCGACAGGCGGACGGCCGCAACGGCGACGCACAAAAGCGCAAGAGAGGCGCCTAGCGTGTGAATCCACAGGGGCACTCCCAAGGCCGCCAATCCCGTGCCGAGAAGGCCGCCTACGATGCACCCCGCGCTCCACAGGGCGTGGAGGGAGTTGATGACGGTTCTTCCGTATGCCGCTTGAATCCGCATAGCATGGCGATTTTGAGCCATATCGACGATGGCGTCCGAGGCTCCCGCAGTGAAGAGGCAAGCCCCGAAGAACACGGGGCTTTTCAGTTCTACGGACACGCCGGCAAGGCCGATCGCCGCGACGAGCGCGACCGTCCACCACAGCGACGCCGACAGCGCCCCCATCTTGCGGATGAAGTAGGCGGGAAGGTTCGCCGAGCACATCGACCCCACGGCCGAGACGACTGCCAGCACGCCGAACTCGGCGTTGCTCAAGCCCAAGGCGCTCTTCACCTCGGGAAACCGCGGCAGTATTCCCGCGAAGATCGCACCGTTGGTGAAGAAGAAAAGTGAGATGCCGGCCCGCGCGCGTCTCTTGGCGGCGGATTGGCTTTCTTCAGCCAATCCGCGCTTGCGGCCTGGTTCGGATGTCCGGCTCGTTTTCGTCGTCGGGTTCGCTTCCGACACTCGACTTGGTTCGGACGCGGGGTTCAGTTCCGGCGTCGGCCCTTGCCCCGACACCCGGCGATCGTGATTGCCTTTCTTCACGCGCCGATTGTATCGAGGGGATGCGTCGCGCAAGCGCCGTTTGACCAGCCGGGCGGCAGGCTGCCTTTGGACTGAGCGCGGCCGTGCCGTCAAGCGATTCTCGGACGACGGCGAGCGGGCGTCTGCCGGGTGGCGGAGACGATCGGCCGAAAAGCGTCGGAGACTCGTGCGATGATCGATTCATGCAGATTCCAGCATTGCTCCTCGTGCTTCTCCTTCTTGCCGTTTTCGCTTCTGGATTCGGCCTCGGCCACTATGTTTCGCTGGACCGAACGCGCAGTCAAAACGACAAGGACTCCTCCCATCACAGGGCGGAGCTCGGGCTGGTCCAGGCGGACGCCACGCGATGGCAGGCGGCGGCGGCCGAAGCGACCGGCCGAGCGGACGTGCTCGAACGCGAAAACGTCGAGCTCTCCCAGCGGGCCAGAAACGAACAGGCGCTCCTGAGGATGATCGAACCGCTGTCCGCAAGGCTCAAAGACATGACCGAGAGGGTCGCGTCCATGCAGGCCAAGCAGGCTGCGCAGGATGCGGCTGTGCGCGAGCAGCTTTCGGCGACGGCCTCGGCTCACCGGGAACTCGCCCGGGAGACGACGTCGCTGCGCGCCGCCTTGACGTCCGGCTCCTCGCGGGGAAGCTGGGGTGAGGTGGAACTGCGGCGCATCGTCGAGTCTGCGGGCATGCTCAAGCACACCGATTTCTCCGAGCAACAGAACGTTTCGACGACGAACGGGGCCGGCGCGTCCGCGGCGCGCCCCGACATGACCGTGCATCTTCCGGGAGGCGCACACATCGCCGTCGACGCGAAAGTTCCCCTCACAGCGCTGCTCAAAGCACAGGAAATCGAGGGAACCGACCAGTTTTCCGAGGCTCGGCGTTCCGAGCTCGTCGCCGAACACGCCCGCGCGGTCCGGGCTCACGTCAAAGAGCTCGCCAAACGCGACTATCCTGCCGAGTTTCCGGGGTCCCCCCGAATCACCGTCATGTTCCTCCCTGCGGAGTCGCTTCTGTCGCAAGCCTTGGCCGACGATCCGACCATCCTGGAAGACGCCCTCGCATCCGGAATCGCCCCGGCCACTCCAAGCTCCCTCCTCGCGCTCCTGCGGTCTGTGGCAGCGGTTTGGTCCTCGGCCCGGGTGACCGAGGAGGCTCAGGAGATCCTCGCCCTGGGCCGCACCCTCGTCAAAAGGATCGGGACGGTGGCCAACCACGTCGACAAACTCGGGGGCTCGCTGCGCTCGGCCGTCAGCAACTACAACAAGACGATCGCTTCGCTCAACAGCAGGCTGATCCAGACGGCGAGCCAATTCGAATCGATCGAGACGAGCATCGAAACGCCGCAGACGCTCGACGGCGAATCCGCGCACGTCCGCTCGTTCACCGCTGCGGAGATCATCGACGAACTTGAAGATTAGGCCAGCGGGCCGGTTCAGAGATACTTGCTCGCTTCCCGAACGGCGAGGGCGGCCATTCCCTGCCTGTGCTCCGCGATGAACGCGCGGACCCACTCGGGATCCGTTTTCGAATAGTCCCGCAGCGCCCAGCCGACGGCCTTGTCAATGAAAAACTCCCCCGAGCCGAGGTTGGCCTCGATGATCGACGAAAGCAGTTCGACGTCGGTGCTTTCCTTGCGTTGCAGCTGATGGTCGATCGCCAAACGTCGCACCCACATGCTTTCGTCGCGCGCCCACTCCAGGATCAGCTCGCGCCCCTCGGCCGACTGCGCGACGATGCTTCCCACCGTCGCGTCAAGCGAATCGACCGTGTCCCACCACGGCTTCGTCACCGCCAGACCACGGATCCTCGGCAGGTCCGCGACGGTCAGAAGATGGCGCACCTTCCGCAGGTAGTCGGTGGCGACATATTGGAACTCGCGCTCCTCGGCCTGCCAACAGGCATCGACGAAGTCCCAGTCGAGAAGGCGCTCCTTCTTCGCGGCGTTCAAGAACGGCCTCGAAATCTTGCGGCGGGCCGGGGTTTGCACGCCGAGGTAGCGAAACTGGTCGCGCATGTAGGCCGCCATCTGCACGGCACGTTCGCCGTCGGCGGCAGCCCTCAAATCCGCGAACAAACGGCGAGCGAGCTCTGCCGTCTCCGGCGTCGGGCTCGCAGAGCGTTCCCCTTTCACTGCGAAACGCCCGTCCTCTCGGTGCGCTCACGCGCTCTTCCGGCGCGCTCACGCACCTTGTGGGGGCGGTCCGGCTGAACGCCCGTCGCTTTGAGATCGGCGCGAAGATTCTTCGGAAGAGAGAAACGGATGTCTTCGGAGGCAGTCTGCACCGGGTCCACCTGAGTGAAGCCGATCTCGGCCAAGCGCTCGACGACGTCGCGCACAAGAATCTCGGGGACGGAGGCGCCGGACGTCAATCCCACGGTCTTCACCCCCTCCAGCCATTCGTCTCGCACTTCCTCGGCGCGATCCACGCGATACGCCTTGCCGGCGCCCGCTTCGAGGGCCACCTCGACCAATCGCACCGAGTTCGAGGAGTTCGCGGACCCGACCACGATAACCGCGTCGCATTCGGGCGCCATAGCCTTGACCGCGCCCTGGCGGTTCTGGGTGGCGTAGCAAATGTCGTCCGAGGGCGGATCGACGAGGTTCGGGAACCTCTCGCGCAGGCGCTTGACCGTTTTGAGCGTCTCATCGACCGAAAGGGTGGTCTGGGAGATCCACACGACTTTGTCAGGGTCCCGCACCTCGATGCCGTCGACCTCCTCCGGCCCGTTGACCACCTGAATGTGTTCGGGGGCCTCGCCCTGGGTGCCCTCGACCTCCTCGTGGCCCGTGTGGCCGATGAGCAGAATGTCGTAGTCGTCCTTGGCGAAACGGACGGCCTGCTTGTGGACCTTCGTCACCAGAGGGCAGGTCGCGTCGATCGTCTGAAGGCTGCGCGCGGCGGCCTCGGCGTGAACCGCCGGCGAGACCCCGTGCGCCGAAAAGACGACCCGTGCGCCTTCGGGGACCTCCTCCGTCTCGGAGACGAAAATCGCCCCCCTTCGCGAAAGGGTCTCCACAACGTACTTGTTGTGGACGATCTCTTTGCGGACATACACGGGAGCCCCATAGAGCTCGAGGGCCTTCTCGACGGCGTCGACCGCGCGATCGACGCCCGCGCAGTACCCTCGCGGCGTTGCGATGAGAATCCGGCGTCCGTCCTTTCCGGGAACGGAGGGGATCCGGTCGGGGAAAGCCGAGGCTCCCGCAAGGGAAACCGCCTTCTCCGCCGGGGCGGCCGACGCTTGTTGGTCATTCACGTGTCTAGGGTAGTGCGCCGCGGATATCGAGCGCGAGACGATCGGAATGGGAACTAGGGCACAACAAAGAATGGGAACTAGGGCACAGCCCCGCGCTTGGCGCCTGTGAAAAAATTTCGCTATGGCACAAAAAATTCCGGTGCCGGAGGAGCTTCCCCAGTTTGCCGCCCAGACCACGCCCGATCGGCCGTGGCCGCTGCGCGTGCTGTCGATGAAGATTCGGGAATACGTCGCCGCCATGTCGCGCCTGTGGGTCGAAGGGGAGGTCATCACGCTTCAGCGCCGCCCCGGGGCGAAAGTCCAGTTCTTCACCTTGCGTGACCTCGAAGCCAACGTTTCCATCACGGTCAAGATCATGGCTTACCTTCTTCCGGCGGCGATCGAGCCCGGCAGCCGGGCGGTGGTGTGCGCCAAACCGGACTTTTACGAGGTCAACGGGAGCCTTTCGCTATGGGCGGACGAGGTTCGCCCCGTCGGACTGGGCGACATTCTGGCCAGAATCGAACAGTTGAAATCCCGGCTCGCCGCCGAAGGCCTGTTCTCAGCAGAGCGTAAAACGAAGGTTCCTTTCCTTCCCGGGAAGATCGGGCTCATATGCGGGCGCAACACCAAAGCGCGCGAAGACGTCCTCGTCAACGTCCTCGGCCGTTGGCCTGCGGCGCGGTTCGACGTGCGCGAGGTCAGGGTGCAAGGCGAAGGCGCCGTCGAAGCGATGATCGAGGCGTTGGAGTCGCTGGAGGAAGCCCCCGGCGTCGACCTCGTCGTCTTCGCGCGAGGCGGAGGGAGCGTTGAGGATCTGCTTCCCTTCTCCGACGAGAGGCTCGTGCGCGCCGTCGCAAAGGCGAAGAAGCCGGTCGTTTCGGCGATCGGGCACGAGGGCGACAGCCCCATCCTCGACCTCGTCGCAGACTTGCGGGCATCGACGCCCACCGACGCGGCAAAACGCATCGTCCCCGACGTCGCCGAGGAGCTGGCGACGATCGCCGAGGCGGCCCGTCGCGGCCGATCCGCCGTGCAGGCACGCCTTGACCGGGCGCAAAGCGAGCTCGACTCCGTTCGCGCGCGGCCCGCTTTGGCCTTCCCCGAAACGATTGTCGACGTGCGCGAAGAAGACTTGCTCTCCCTCGCCCGATGGATGCGGACGCACGTCGATCGCGCAATCGCCGACGCAGCGGGCGAACTCGCCGCAACAGTCGCAAATCTGCGGGCTCTCTCCCCCCAGGCCACTCTCGACCGCGGGTATTCGATCCTGCTCTCAGAAGGAGCCGTCGTCTCAAACGCCGCCGACGTCCGCACAGGCCAAGAGGTCGAAGCGGTCCTCGCGCGGGGCCGTCTCTCCCTTTCCGTCGCCGCCGTCGCCGAACAGGGCAGGGCCTTCGCCGAAGAGGGGCTTGCCGCCAACCAAGACAATCTCACCGCAGCCGCTCCACAAGGAGGAAAGCATGCCCAAGAAGAACGCCCTTAATGGAGAGGGCGCCGACGTCGAGCCCAAGCGCGAAGGAGGCGGGCCCCAGAGCAAAGAGAGCGACTCCCGAAGCGGAGAGAGCGGAACCCGGAGCGACGGGAACGAACCCCGGAGCGAAGCGAGCGGCCGCGGCGAAAGCCATGTCCGCGGCGACGGGCTCCTCGAGGGCATTGACGCCTTCACCTATGAGGAAGCCAGGTCTCGGCTCGTCGAAATCGTCGTCCGCCTCGAACAGGGGTCGATCCCCCTCGAGGAGTCGCTCCGACTGTGGGAAATCGGCGAGCAGCTTGCGCGGCACTGCCAAGACTGGCTCGACGGCGCCCGCGAGCGCCTGGCCGCCGCACGCGGCGGCGCCGAGGCAGAGGGACCCGGGGGCGAATCGGGTGCAGACCAAGGCGAATCGGGTGCAGGCCAAGGCGAATCGACAGCCGGCCAGGGCGAATCCGGGGGCGGGCAATCGGCGCGAAGGGCGTCAGACGTCGAAGGCGCCGAGCGCGGATCGGGCAGGGAGAAGAAATGAGCGTGCTTCTCATTGGCGAATCGCTCATCAACAAGATCACGGCGCCGGACGGCTCGACCCGCCTCACCCCCGGCGGCGCGATGCTCAACGTGGCCATCGGCCTGCGGCATCTGGGCCGCACAACCCGACTGGTGACCGACTTCGGATTGGACGCCAACGGGCGGATCCTCGCCGAGTACGCCGCCTCCAACGGCTTGGAGCTTTGGCTTCGCGCCGACGGCGAGCGGACCAATCCGACGTCGGTCAGCCACGTGAGCCTCGACGCATCGGGAAGCGCAAGCTATTCGTTCGACTTCACCTGGGACATACAAGACAAACCCTTCTCCGGCGCCTGCAAGCTCGACCTCGACCTCCTCGATCCTCAGTCCCTGGCTTTCGGCTCGGCCGCCTGCCACCTCCAGCCGGGCGCCGCAAAGGTGCGCAACTGGGTCGAAGAGCTGCGCGAGAACGTCACGGTCTTCTACGATCCGAATGTCCGCCCGGCCCTTTTGGGGGACATCCGCGAGGCGCGCGCCGTCGTCGAGAGCTTCGCCGGGTACGCCGACGTCGTGAAGTCCTCCGACGAGGACATCGCACTCGTCTACGGACCGAACGCGAGCATCGAAGAGGTCGCCGGACGATGGCTGGAATCGGGGGTTCTCCTGGCGGTCGTCACATGCGGGAGCGAAGGAGCTCTCATGTATTCAGCCGCCGGCGAAACGATTCACGTTCCCGCGAGGCAGGTCGACGTCGTCAATTCCTCAGGCGCCGGCGACGCCTTCTTCGCCGCGCTCATCGACGGGATCACGCGCATCTCTCTCAGCGGCGCCGCCAATCGCGACCGGCTGGCGGCGATCTCGCCGACGAATTTGGAGACTCTCGGCGCATACGCGGCGGCAGCCGCTTCCATATCCGTCTCCCGCCCCGGCGTCAATCCGCCCACGCGCGAGGAGCTGGCTCTCGCCTACGACGCCTACAGCTTTTCGACATTCGCCGAAGCCTGAGGCGCACCCTTCGCGAGGCCTCGCCAAAACCCGTCGTCGCCGCTCCGAGCGGGCCTCTGCCGCCAGCCGCTCCCGCTCGCCGTCGGCCTTGGCATCCTCGCGTCGGCCTACGCAACGGCCGCTCCCCGGCAGTATCGAGCGCCGCGCACATAGGGCAGATTTTCCTCCACGGATCGCCTTGCGCACTAGATAACAAACTGATAACATCTTGAAACAGTTAGATAACAGCTATGTCGTGGGAGCCGGAACTCGGCTCTGGTTCCCACGGCAAAAATCTCGGTGGGGATCGAGATCGTATGAGCGTTGCTGAATAGGCGCGGCGAGGCATCACACACACGCTAGAGCCGTGGGTCGCAAAAGCGGCCCACGGCTTCAAGCTATATGCCCGGCCCCGAACCTCGCCCTCACGGATTCAACCTTGATCCAGGATTCCAGCTCCGTCGACCCCCATTCGTCGCAGGCCGGCCCCGTCCGCGGCCGCGGTCGGCGCGCGCCGTCGCTGCAAGCTCCGCTTCCACCTCACCTTCCCAAACGCCGCTCGCGCTGCGTGTAGTCGCGCAGCGCTCGCAGAAAGTCGACCTTTCGGAAATCGGGCCAGTACGCCTCGCAAAAGTACAGCTCGGTGTGAACCGTCTGCCACAGCATGAATCCGCTCATGCGCTGCTCGCCCGACGTGCGAATGACGAGGTCGGGGTCAGGCTGGCCCTTCGTGTAGAGATGGTCCGTGATGTCGTCGATCTTGATCGAGCGGGCCACCTCGGCGAGAGTCTTGCCCGACGTCGCCTGCTCAGCCAGCAGCGAACGCACGGCGTCGGTGATCTCTTGGCGCCCCCCGTAGCCGACGGCGATGTTCACCTGCATCCCCTTCACGTCGGAGGTTTTCGATTCGGCCGCTTCCATGCGGGAGACGAACGGCTCGGGAAGCATCTGCGGGTTGCCGACCGTCTTCAAGCGCCACGTGTGAGCGGCGGCCAAGCGCTCAACCGCCGCGGCGATGATCTCCAAAAGCGTGTCGATCTCTTCGCGCGCCCGCTTGAGATTGTCCGTCGACAGCAGCCACAGCGTGACCAGTTGGACGCCGACCTCGTCGCACCACGTGAGGAACTCGTTGATCTTGTCGGCGCCGCGCCTGTGACCGAAAGAGGCGTTGCGCCCCAGCTCTTTCGCCCACCGCCGATTTCCGTCGAGCATGACGCCGATATGACGCGGCAAATCAGCAGACCCCAGCCCACCCATGAGCCTGCGCTCATACAATCTGTACAGCAATGCCGACGCGGCCACCTTCAACCTCCTATTGACTCGGTGAGACTAGCCTAGGTGACGCCAATCGCACATGCACGCGAAAGCTCAAGCTGCCGCCTAAAATGGCAGAGACGGATAGGAGTGGCATCATGACTTCAGCGGCTGTATCGCGCAGGGATCGGCGCAGTCTTCTCGCTTCCTTGCCCAAGCCGAAGGCACGGGGATGGATTCACGCAATCACCGCGCCGCTGGCGCTGGCCAACGCAATCGTCTTGATCGCCCTCGCTCCGACGACGGGGATGAAGCTGGCGTGCCTGGTATTCGGGGTTTCTTCGGTTGTGCTCTTCGGGCATTCAGCCGTTTACCACCTCGGGAAGTGGTCTGCGAAAATCGAGCTGCTTCTGAAGAGGATGGATCACTCCAATATCTTCCTCCTCATTGCGGGAACCTACACGCCGCTGACGGTTGCAATGCTTGCGCCGCGCACAGCCGCTTACGTGCTGGGGACCGTGTGGGCAGGCGCCCTCGGCGGGATCTTCCTCGCCGTGTTCAAACCCGACGCCCCGAGATGGCTCTCGACGTCGCTCTATCTTCTGCTCGGCTGGATCGCCGTGTGGTTCCTCCCCGAGTATTGGACGGCAGGCGGCCCCGCCGTGGTCTGGCTGATCCTCGCAGGAGGGATCGTCTACTCCGTGGGGGCCGTTTTCTACGGCCTGCGGTGGCCTAATCCTTGGCCTCGCGTGTGGGGTTTCCACGAGTTCTTCCACGCGTGCACGTTGCTGGCTTACACCTGCCAGGCCGTGGCCGTCTGGTTCGTCGTCATGGCGGCGAAGTAGAGGCGACGCGGCGTTCATCGGCTCCACCTGGTAGGGTGAGCATCGGCTTGCCCGCTTCCCGCGGGCACAACTGTTCTTTGAGCGGGGATCGTCCGCGCGTCGTCTAAGCGAGGACGGCGTGCGTCTTCGCACATTCAATCGTCGGTCGGTGCGCGTACGCGCACCGACCATTGTTAAGGAGAACACATGACTGACGAAAGCAAGAGAGCGTGGCTCTCTCCAGAGTCGTACGAGCGCCTTCGGGCTGAGCTTGAGGAGATGACCACCGTCCGCCGCGCCGAGATCGCACGCAAGATCGAAGCGGCGCGCAACGAGGGAGACCTTCGAGAAAACGGCGGCTACCAGGCTGCCCGCGAAGAGCAGTCGAAACTGGAAGGGCGCATTGCCGAGCTCACGCATCTGCTCGAGAATGCGACGGTTTCCGAGCCGCCCGCCGCCACAGAAGTGCAGGCCGGGGTGATCGTCACTGCGAAGATCGCCGGCGAGGAGGAGCGCTTCCTTATAGGCTCCCGAGAGGCATCCGACCATTTGGACATCGAGATCTACCCCGAATCCGCTCCTCTCGGAAAGGCCATTCTCGGTCTCAAGGAAGGCGAGTCCACGAAGTTCGCCACGCCGACCGGGCGGAAGATCCCGGTTGAAATCGTCAAAATCGAGCCTTTCGAGGGCTGAAGATGTTCCTTTGGGAGTCTTCGGACAAACAAACGCCGGCGACGCCGGAGACCGCGCTTGCGGGACGCGACGCACCGGTTCTGCCTTCCCCCGCGCCCCATGCCGTCCTTGGAACCGACATTCTGGCCGAACCGGGGCCGGATCAGGAAGTTCTCTATCTTGCCTCCGGATGCTTCTGGGGCGCGGAAAAGCTCGCGTGGGAGCTCGGCGCCGATGCGACGGCGGTCGGCTACATGGGCGGTTTCACCCCAAATCCGACGTACGAAGAGGTGTGCACGGGCAAGACAGGTCACACCGAAACCGTGCGCGTCCTCTATGCGCCTTCACGGCTGCCGACCGAGCGCCTTCTCCAGGCATTTTTCGAGTCCCACGACCCGACGAGCCTCAACCGCCAGGGAGGGGATATCGGCACCCAGTATCGCAGTGCGATCTTTCCGACGACGTCGCAGCAGGAGGAACTTGCCAGGCGAATGATCGAGGCGTATCAAGAAGTTCTTGAAAACAATGGATTCGGGAAGATCGTCACGGAAGTGACGCCGGCTCTGGAGGCCGCTCCCTTCTACCCCGCCGAAGACTGGCACCAGCAATACCTCGACAAGAATCCGAACGGATACCAATGTCACGCCCGCACCGGAATGGCATGCCCGCTGCCAGGCGCC
>NZ_DBHHEV010000020.1:0-8819 GCF_057238965.1 Peptidiphaga sp. | reverse complement strand
CGTCGCCAAGGTTGAGTAAACCGCCTCACGCTCCGCGGCCCCTTTCGGATTCCTCATCACCCGCTTTCACCATCGTCCCTTGATGGTAGAGGGCCGTCCACCGGTCGGCGTCGTCGCGCCAAATCGTCGCCCTGCGTGTCACTCGCCCGGTCTGATCGAGCCGATACGTCACAAGATACGTCTCTCCGCCGAGGCGCTCCACACGGAAGTCGCTGACTTCCCAAGCTTGGCCAGGCACGCAGTCGGTTTCCTCGCTCAGGTTGTCCAAGGCCGTCCGACGGACGTCGTCACGCCCGTACACGGAACCGGAGGCGCCGATCCCTCGGAACCCCTCAGCCATGCACGCGTCAAAAGATTCCGCCGAATCGACGAACTCCTTCCTACAGCACAACGGCTCGCGTGCGCGCAGCTGGGAGGCGACGCTGGCCACAGAGGTCGCGTTCTGAGCCTTTGAGGAGCCCGACTTCGACGAAATCCGAGAAAACGCCTCCTCGTCCAAACCACCCGCGTCCCAGGCCTCAGCAGCCCCGACGGGCGCGGCCTCGGCGAGTGCGGCCTCGGCGAGTGCGGCCTCGATGAGGCTGGCTGCGGCTGCGTCGAGGTCTGCCATGTCGAGGCGAAGGCGTTCTCCATCGCGGCTCTCGTCCCACGGGACGTATTCTCGGGCCTCGACTTGCGCCCACGTGGGCGGGGCGATCCCTTCGAGGTCCGCACTGCGCGAGACGACCCGGCGGCGATGCTCGCTCCGATCGGCGAGAACGCATTCGACCGCGACCAGCTTGGCGCCCGTTCGAGCCGCCGCGTCACGCCACATTGCACGGGTCAGCGGCAGAGGATTGACGAGGTCGACGGCGACGTCCCTGCCGAGGTCCAGGTTCGATCGAGCAAGCCCGGCAACGGCTTCATACCCGAGGCCGGCGACGTCGATGTTGCTGCGAATGAGCGGAGCCTCGACCTCATCGACACGCAGATAGACGCAATTCAACGAAGGAACGACGCGTCGAGCCAGGGTTGTCTTGCCCACGCCGGGCAAACCCGAGAGAACCAGGAGGAGAGGCGGGCGAAACATGAGGCAAGCCTATCAGCGGCCGGTCCGTGCGGAGCGGCCGGGGCGATTCGGTCCTCTGTCCATTCCCGCGCCGCATATTTGCGCCGCGGCCGGCCCCAGGTTCCCGCGCCGCTGTTGGACATCCGCGCCCGCATGGCACGCCCGATCCACGGCCGGCCGTCCAAGCCCGCGCCTCGGCTAGTCGTCCATTTCCGCGCTGCGATGCCGCCGCGCATTGACCACCCTCTTGGCGATGTTCTCCACGGGACTGATGCGGCCGCGGCGCTGGGCGAGATTCGCCGTTCCCGACCGGGCTTCCCGCGTATGCGTGCGCGGGCGGTTGCGGGGCAAGGAAAGCGTGCGCAAATCGAGCCTGTGAAGCACCTGCTCAACGGTGCCGACGTCGACCGTGGAATCGCTGCGGGCCTCGAGGATCTCGGCTCGCGCGGCCTCCAAAGCGACGGACTGCGCGCCGATCACCAGGTTTCTGATCTCGGAGGCGGAGCGAATCGCGGTGTCGGTCAGTTCGCTTCCTCCCACATGGTCCCACTGCTGGTCGGATTCGAGGCGGATCTTGATGCGATCGGCCCATTCGCGCAATTCCTCGCGTTGGGAGATCGGGAGGTCCTGGTTCTCGAAATAGTGCTCGAGGGCGTTGTATGCCGCATGCTGCGCACGATCGGCGAGTTCCGCGGTCTCCTCCTTGAGGCTGCTCTCGTCCTCGGCCAGATCGAGCGCCCGAATGAGCCACGGCAAGAGAAGGCCCGCGGGAACCAGGGTGACGAACAGCACGACGGCGCCCACCACAACCGCGAAGCTTCTGAACTCGCGATTCGACGGGCCTCCCCACTCCGGCAGCGAAAGCGCAAGCGCCAGCGTCGCGAGCCCGCGCATCCCACACCATGTGAGCACCAGGCAGTCGCGCCAGTTTCTCGGCACCCCTCCCCCGGCGCCGACGCGAGCGACCCACCGCAACACCCCCATGGCCAGAAAACGAACGAGGATCACCAAGCCGACGACGACGAAAGCCAATGGAAGGTAGCCCGCGATGGCATCCCACCCTTCGTCGGAGACGACTTGCCTCAGCTCGGATCCCACCAAGCCGAAAGCGACGCCCGTGACCAAAAGATCGACGACCTCCCAGAAGGAGGAGGTGAGAATGCGGTCGCGCGAAGCCTCGGCGACCTCGCGTCTGTTGATCTCCAGAGCGGTGACGACCACGGCGATGACTCCGGAGGCGTGCACTTCCTCAGCCGCGAGATAGGCAATGAACGGGGCGACCATTGTGACCGCGCCAGTCGCCGCGACGTTGTGGATTCCGCGGTTTGCAATGCTGACGATCCACCCGAGAAGGAAGCCGACAAGGCCCGCGATGACGACGCCTGTCAAGAAACGGCCGAGTACCGTGCTCAGACGGCCGTCGCCTTCGACGGCGTTCACCGCCGTCGTGAACAGAACGATCGCGACGGCGTCATTGAACAGGCTCTCGGTTTGGAGGGTGCGCATGATGCCGCGGGGAACCTTCGCGGGCTCCGCGACGGCCTCGACGGCTACCGGGTCGGGGGGAGAGACCATGGCGCCCAAGGCGAGCGCGAGCGGGAGGGTTGCGGCAGGGAACAGCCACATGACCATACCAGCCACAGCGCAAGCGGTCACAGCTGTGAGGAAGACAGCCAGAATGAGGAGGGTCCGCCAACGGCGGACGAACACCGACCACGAAGCCCGACGCGCCACAGCGAAGAGCAGGGGCGGAAGGAAAAGCGGAAGGATGATCTCCGGGTCCATCGTGAAGACGGGAATCGGAGGCACGAACGAGAGGCCCGCAACGAAAATCAACAACAGCACAGGATACGGAAGGCGGGTCAGCTCCCCGATCCACACCGCGACGATAGTCACGAGGACGAGAGACAGAATCATCACCAGAGTCGGCATCCGCTTCCTTCCCCTAGACGCAGCGAGAGCAAACGCGACGAGTGACGGAACCGTCAACTCAGCTTTCTTTCATTATCCCTGAATCCTTTGAACAGTTCCTAGGAGCCGCGCCACGTCGCAGCGGATCGGTCTCAGCGCTCCGCTCGCGGTGGCGGCGCAGCGCATTGGGGCGCACTAGACTAGGGGCGTTGCCACAACCGGCAACCCCATTACGAGAGGAAATCCATGGACGTCACTCTGCCATCGGTCGCCGGCGCTTTCGGGGAGCCGCCCGAACTGACCTTCCCTGACTCCGAGGCCCCGCACGGCCTCCACGTCAGAGTCCTCGAGGAGGGAAGCGGCCCCGCAATTCAGAAAGGCCATCAGATCGAGGTGAATTATCTGGGCCAAATCTGGAATGGCCGCGTTTTCGATTCGTCGTTCCGCCGCGGCGAGACGACGTCGTTCCCGATCGGCGTCGGCATGGTCATCGAAGGCTGGGACCAGACGCTCGTGGGCAAGAACGTCGGCTCGCGCCTCCTCGTCTCGATTCCGCCGGAGAAAGGCTACGGCTCCAGAGGCAACCCCAGGGCTGGAATCTGGGGAACGGACACTTTGGTCTTCGTCGTCGACCTCGTTTCGACCCGCTGAATTTCGGCCACTGGGCTTCGGCCGGCTGAACGTCGCCTGTCGCATCAGCCCCAATCTGCCAAACGCTCCTTTCGGGGCAGTGCCTGTGCGCGAAACGCGAGACGGCGCGCCGCAACGTCAAACGTGCCGCAGCCGTCAAGCACGCCGCGACGTCAGACGCGCCGCAGAGTCAAATATGAATCAGAGTGAAAAGTGGGGGCAGGCTCAAGGGCCTGCCCCCACTTTGTCGATCGTCTGGCTTTGGTCTGCCTGACTCTAGTTGTCGTTTGCCAGAATCGCCAGAACTCGAAGAACCTCGATGTAAATCCAGATCACCGTGACCGTGATGGAGAAACCGACGGTCCAAGCGAACTTCTTGGGCGCCCCGTTCTCCACGGCGTAACGGACGTCCTCCAGATCGCCGATGAGGAAGTAGGCCGCGACGACGATGAGAATGACGCCGAGGATGAGGCCCAGAGGAACGCCGCCAAGGTTCAGCGCCGTGTCCATGCCAAAGAATCTGTCAGACAGGACTGTGTTCGCGAGCACAAGGTTGACCAGGCTGTAAATGATGGCTGCGACGAGCACGACCATGACGAACTTACGGCCCTTCGGCGTGGTTCGCACGGCTCCGCTCAAGAACAGGCCCGCCGCGACGGCGACGACGACAAGCGTTCCCAGAATCGCCTGAAGCGCGATGCCCGGGTAGTAATGGTTGAGAACGCCGGTAATGGCGCCGAGGGCGACTCCCTCGAGAGCCGCGTAGCCGATCGCGACGCCGGGGTTCACCATGGGGCGGAATGCGGCGAAGAACGAGAGGCCCAAAGCGAGAAGCGAGGTCGAAATGGCGACCGCGTTGACCGCTTTGGCGGGAATGAAAAAGGCTGACAAGACGGCGGCGATCGTCGTGACGCCAATCAAAAACAGCGTCTTGATCATCGCGTCGTCGTACGTCATCGTATTCGGGCCGGCGGCCGACGTCTGGAATGCACCGCGGGAATCTCCCGCACCGAACTGCTGCTGCGTGTAGGCCTGGGCGGCCGAAGCCTGGTCGAAGAACTGGCTGTTGGCCTGCTGGTTGTAAACCGGCTGGCCGTACTGGTCGTATTGGATCTGCTGACCGTACTGGGCCTGCTGCCCGTAAGCCGAGTTGCCGCCGAAGTTCGGCGTCGTCGGCTCCCGGAAGTACGGGTTCCGGTTCATCACGGGATTGTGAGCCACTGTTTCCTCCTTTAGGGGCAAGCAAACGCTTGTCACTTTCTCTATTAGTTTACCGGACGCGGAGGATCGAACCAGACACTGTGGCTCCACTCTCAGCGCAATCACCGGGCAGTTCTGCCCCGACCCCGGCCTCGCTCGCGCTCGCGCAAGTCTCGCCCCGATTGCATACGCCCCGGGAGTCCCCAGAATCGCCACGAGAAAGCCTGCCTTAGGCGCGAGAGATCCTCCATCAGAATTGCCGCGAGAGCTCCATCTTTTCCGAGCCGTCCTCCCCACGTCCTTTCCCTTTAGAGGCTTGCCTGCAAAGCTCGCAAACGAGGACTCGAAGCGGCGAAAGCGAACTTGAACTTGAGGTTGCGTTAAAAAACGCCGGACAGCCCGATTGCAATACACCAGGTAGCCCCACTGCAAACGCCGGCGCCGTCATTATGCTGGTAAACGTCGCAGTTTCGCCGGGAAGGCGAACGACCCGGCAACGAAAGGACATCCATGATTCAAGTTGACAATTTAACGAAGAGATACGGCAAGGTGACCGCTGTCGACCATCTCAGCTTTGAGCTCAAGCCCGGGCGGGTGACGGGATTCCTCGGCCCCAACGGGTCGGGGAAGTCGACGACGATGCGGTGCATCATGGGGCTCGACCGGCCCACAGGCGGAAAGTGCAGAATCAACGGGCAAGAATACGGCAAGCTTTCGTCGCCGCTGACCACCGTGGGGGCGCTTTTGGACGGGCACGCATTCCACCCAAGCAGGACGGCCCGCCAGCAGCTCATGGTGGTGGCCGACACGCACGGCTTCCCCAAGGCGCGGGTCGACGAAGTCCTGGAGATGACGGGAATAACAAGCGTCGCAAACAAGCGCCTCAAAGGGTTTTCACTCGGGATGGGCCAGCGCCTCGGGATTGCGACCGCCCTTCTCGGCGATCCGCAGGTCCTCATCTTCGACGAGCCAGTCAACGGCCTCGATCCCGACGGCGTCCGCTGGGTCCGCGAGCTCATGCGCGCTCTTGCAGGCCAGGGCAGGACGATCCTCGTCTCCTCCCACCTCATGAGCGAGATGGCGCAGACGGCCGACGATCTCGTCGTCATCGGCAGAGGAAAGCTCATCGCGCAGGGCGACGTCAAGCAGTTCACCGAGTCGGCCGCGCACAGGACGATCAACGTCTCGGGGCCCGACATCCGTGCGATCACAGACGCCTTGAGCAAAGCCAGAATATATTTCGACGTCGACGAAGGGGACGAGCGCAACCCGGCGGGCGTGGTGCGCGTCAACGGCGGCGATAGAGCGCAGATCGGACACGCCCTGCACATTGCGCACGTGGAGATCCACGAGCTGTCCGAGACCCACTCCTCGCTGGAAGACGTCTTCATGGAGTTGACGGCCGGACAGGTCGAGTACGGCTCCGGTAGCAACATTCCGGGAATGCCCGGACAGACACCCGCACAGGCACCTCAGGGAGGACAACGATGAGCACGACATCAACGACGTATCAAGCCGCGGCGCCGAAACAACCGCAGAGCCGCCCCCTTTCTTCAAAAGTGTACAAGAACACCTTCGTCCGATCGCTTCGCTCGGAGATCCGCAAGATGACGAGCCTGAGATCGACATGGCTCACGCTGGGCCTTTGGCTGGGGTTCGGCATTCTCATCACGTGGGCCATGGCGGCGACGCTTGCCGACGGGCAGAACAACGTCGGAGGAATCAACGTCCACGGCGAGTTCCACCCGGTCTTCATCACAGGCTCCGCGCAGCTGTACTATATTTTCGCGATGGTCCTCGGGGCGCTGGCGGTGACCGGCGAGTACGCCTCCAACACCATGCGGACCACAATCGTCTCCCAGACGAGCAGAAGGAGAGCCTTCACCTCCAAAATAGCCGCCGTCACGATCATCATGGGGATCGCAACCGCCGTGATCATCGCGGTGCTGGTCGCGGTGACCCTGCTGGTCGGAGGGCTCTCGTGGAACGGAGGCGACGGAAACCTTCGGGCGCTGCTCCTCTTCTGGCTGGCAGGCGTCCTCACCGCCCTCATGATCACCGGCGCAGGCTACATATTGCGGTCTACGGCCGGCTCGATCGTGACCGGCGTCATGGTTCTCTTTGTTTCTGAGATGCTGCGGCTCGTTCCGGTCAACTTCTTTCGAGAGACCCTTCCAAAATTCCTCCCATCGGGGGTCACTTCGGGGATGACGGCCTCGGACACGGCAAACCCGACACAAACCACCAACTATCTCAGCCCTGGGGCGGCGGCGCTCGTATGGCTCGCCTACGTCTCGGTCTTCATCGTTCTCGGAGCGATCAGATACAAAAGGTCGGACGCGTAAAGAGCGAAGGGTCCGACGCGTAAAGGACTTGGAGTCCGCATCGGCAAGGTCCGTGCCGGATCTTCGAGCGCTCTGAAAGGCCAGAGACACGCAATGGCTTGCAGGGGCCACGGGTCGGCCCGCAGGGTTTTCACCCTGCGGGCCGACCCGTGCCTCGTTCTCCGGCTTTCAATTCCGACGCCGTTTCTGACGTCGTTTCCCGTCCGTCCGTAGCTTCCCCGCAATCTGTGACGGGCCCCGCAATCTGTGCCCCCAGACGGACTCGAACCGACACTGCACCGATTTTAAGTCGGCTGCCTCTGCCAATTGGGCTATGGGGGCTTCTCTTCGTCATTGTATAGCCTCGACTGCCCGTTCGATCCGCGGGCGTTCTCACAATCTCGCGCGATCTCACGGCGCCGTCCATTCGCAGAGCCTCCTTTTCCCCGCGTTCCGCGCTCGACACGACGACGCCTTCTCCGGCGGTCCGGCGCTCGCACCGTCCACAATGGCTTCAGGGCGTCCCCGTCCGATATGGTTCACGCACATCCGCGTCCGATATAGTTGGCGAAGTACCCGATCAAAGGAGCGATGTGGCAAAGCGCGTTGGGATCATTTCCAGATATCGTCAAGCCCTGAAAAGCGAAGCGTTTGCGGGAATAGTGCTGATGATCGCGGCTCTGGCCGCCATTGTCTGGTCGAACTCGCCGTGGCGAGGCTCGTACTTCGCGATTTCGGAGAAGCAGGCGGGCCTTGAATCCGTCCACCTTTCCCTGCCGATCGGGCACTGGGCGTCGGACGGTCTCCTCGCAATTTTCTTCTTCGTCGTCGGGATGGAACTCAAACAGGAGTTCACGATCGGCTCCCTGCGCGATCCGCGGAAAGCCGCGGTTCCGATCCTCGCCGCGTTGTGCGGAATGGCCGGCCCGATCGGCGTTTACGTCGCAGTCCAAGCCGCAACCGGCTCGGGCGTCTACGGCGGATGGGCGGTGCCCGTCGCCACAGACATCGCCTTCGCGTTGGCCATCCTCGCCATCTTCGGCCGCGGCCTGCCCCCGGCGGCCCGCACATTCCTCATGACTCTGGCGGTCGCCGACGATCTGGGCGGCATCGTCGTCATCGCCGCGTTCTTCTCCACGGCGCTCAATTTGCTGTGGCTGGGGGCCTCGATCGCAACGGTCGCCGTTTTCGGCCTCCTCATCAAATACCGCGTCATTCGCTGGTGGATTCTCTGGCCGCTCGGCCTCCTCGCCTGGTACTTCATGCACCTGTCGGGCATCCACGCCACGATCGCGGGAGTCGCATTGGGCATGATGGTCTCGACCAAGCTCGCCAAGGGCGAGAAAGACTACATGACTCATCGGTTCTCCGAGCGGCTTTCCTTCGCGTCGTCGGGCATCGTGCTGCCGATCTTCGCCTTCTTCGCAGCGGGCGTGAACATCGTCGACTCGGGCGGGTTCGGCGGAATGATCACAGACCCGGTTTCCCTCGGCATCTACCTAGGCCTCCCCTTGGGCAAATGCATAGGAATCTTCGGCGGGGTGTGGATCATGACGAAGTTCTTCAAGCTCCGGCTCGGCGCGGGAATCGACATGCGCGACATCTTCCCGATCTCGCTCGTCGCAGGCATCGGATTCACGGTTTCCCTGCTCATCGCAACCCTGTCATTCCCCGCGAACGACCCGCACGAGCCGCATTCGCGGGTA
>NZ_DBHHEV010000019.1:17994-29120 GCF_057238965.1 Peptidiphaga sp. | reverse complement strand
GTGTCCGCTCCCGCGCCCGACGTCCCGTGCGACCTGGGCTGGTTCATGCCGATTTCCACGCGCAGAGCCCTGATGGACAGGCAGGGGCGCGTGCTTGAAGGCCGGCTTAAGGGCTATCACGAGGTTGCTGGGGAGGGGCGCTTCGCCCTTGAGTTCGCCGTCGACGGCGAAAGCTGGTTTCTCCTCAGAGCCGACGGGCTGCCGTGGGCCGCTTCGAGGCATGCCCGCTACTCACGCGTGCCGTCAGTTTGGGTCGATGTGGACATGTGGCGATACGAAGGCGGCGATTTCCTGGAGATCGGAATCGACGTGGAGCGCCCCGAGAAAACGGACCGCGGACGGTTGAGGACGGTCTACATCGAGCGGTGGCCCGACGACGAAGCCAGGTACGGCACGTGCCCGGGTGCGGGCGAGCCTCGCGAAGTTCTGACGCCGATACGCTGGGACGGGCGCGCATGGTGGCGGGAACCCCGATGGCGGGAAGGCTTGTTTCCGTCAAACGAGAGCGGACGCGGGATCGACTATAGGAGCCTTGCTCCGACGCAAAAGAAAACGGAGGGGGCAGTTTCGGCCTATTGCAGTGCAATAAGGCTGTGGGACGAACCCATCGTCCACTACACCCGAGAACGCCAAGCCCGATGGACCGAGCCGATCGGCCCGGGCGTGACGCTCGAAGATCTGCGCAGGCACTACGAGTCGATGGGCTTGGAGTCGCCCTACTGAGCGTCTGAAGACGCCTTGCCAGGGGCTCGCGGGCGTCCTGGCGCGGATTCATGTCCGCCGCGCCCGACGATCTGACCCGCCGCGCCCGACGATCTGAAAGGCGCCCCGCCGCCGCCGACGGCGGACTCAGGCGCCGGCAGACTCCGCTTTCCCGTCGTCGCCGGCCTTTTGCTCGGCTCCTGACCTCAGACTTTTGCCCGTCGTTCCGCCTTTGCTGTGGGGCTTTCCAGCCGACCCGACGCCGACGCCGCGTTCGGCAAGGTCCGCCTCGATCAGAAGTCTGCGAGCCCGGGCCAGCTTGCGTTGCGCCCCGAACAGCCTCACGAGCGCCACGGTGAGGAAGACAAACGCGACGGCCGCCGTCGCGAAGAACAGCGGCGAGGCGATGAGCTGCAAGACGCTCACAAAGTTGTTGAAGAACACTGAGGGCTCCAGACGGTCGGTGCGTTGCTGCGGTGTGACAACAGCCAAACATATTTTGCACGTTCATTTCGGCCAGGGAAAACCGCCGCTCCGAAGGCGCACCGGCCAAGGGGTGCAGACCAAAAAGGGAGCGCAGGCCAAGAGAGGGAGTGGCGCAGGCCAAGAAGGGGCGCGCAGACCGAGAGAGGGAGTGGAGGCCAAAAAAGGGGGGGGGCGCGCAAGACGCGCAGCCTGAGGGAGACATGCAAACCCAAGGGAGAGGCGTCGGCGGGCCGAGGGGAGGCCTAGAATAGATCGCTGGGAAGGCATCGCCGCACGACGCCGCGAATTCGCTTTGCGAAGCCGACGTGCGCTGCCGGGGAATTCCTCGGGCATGCGCGACGTTGAAGCCAGTGGCGTCCAAACAGGAGGGTAGATGGCGAGAATCACAGGGTGCGGACGGATCGTGCTCGCCGTGGTGTGCGCATGCCTTATGCTGGCGGGCTGCTCCCGCCCCATTCTCAAGCCGCCCGTGCCTCGCCCGCTTTCGGAAGGCGGGCGGGTCGCCCTCGACTCCCGCGCCAAGGGCCACGTGGGCGGCAACGGCTTCTGGACCAGAGACAGGCTCGCCCAAGCAGTCAGGGGCGGTCACCCGGACCAAGCCAATCCGCCGTCGTCGAATCAGCCGGGCCAGCAAAAGCAGCCTGGGCAGAAGCAGCCGTCGGCCCAGGCGACCCAGCTGCCCGCTTCGGCCCTGAACGATCCCAAGCTTTCAAACGTCCAGCTCGGCGAGGGGACGGTGGGCGTCGGCGAGAATTTCATCGGACTGCCGCAGACGGGAACCTTCTTTTACCGCACGGGGCCCCGCTCGACGGCCGAATACCACACATGCTCCGGCTCCGTCGTCAACTCGGCTTCGGGCACGATCGTCGTCTCCGCGGCGCACTGCTGGTACAACGTCAACGCCCAGTCGGTCGTGTTCATCCCCCAATTCTCATGGGTGAACGGCCGGGCCCAAACGCCTTACGGGGTCTGGGAGATGTCCGGTTCCACCATCTACATCGACCCCCGTTACGAGAGCGAGGGCGACGACGGCGTCGCCTACGACGTCGCCGTCCTCAGCGTCGCCCCGAACGTCGCCAACCAAACGATCCAAGAGGTGACGGGCGGGTTCGACATCTCCCTTGACGCGCAGATCGCCCAGCCGAAGGTGGAAATCGTCGGCTATCCGGCCGACGACTCCGACAATTCGACCTACACCGCCGCCTACCCCCGCCACTGCCTCAACTCGACCTCCGAATACCAGGAAGCGGGCACGTCTTTCTTCAACATCAAATGCTCCGGAATGGCCAGCGGCGTCTCCGGCGGGCCGTGGCTCGTTCCGAAGACGGTCAACGGCGTGACCAAGTGGTGCATGGTCGCCGTCACGGGCGGCGGCCAGGACGGCGGCGGATACACCGACGACGAATCCGTGGGCGTGCGCATGTCCGGATTCGTGGCCGAGCTCATCGCGAAGGCCGAAGCCTTCGACCTGTCGAAAGCCGGAGACTGGAGCGGCGCCCAGCTCATGGCGGCCGGCAACTTCGGCGCAGTGGACGGCGTCGACGACCTGGTCGTCTCCTGGCGCAACGGGACGGTGGACGTCTTCCTGGGCTCGGGCAGCCTCACATTCCCGTTCATGGCCTCCCGGAGGGCCTCGCGCGGGTCGTCGTCGAACCTGCCGCCGCGGATGCTCACGACCGCGGACCTCGACGGCTCGGGCCAAGACGACCTCGTCGCCCTTGGGCAGGACGGGAAGGTCATGCTGCTCCAGGACCCGGGCTCGGGAGGGCCCCGCCGGCTGATGCATCTCAACCCCCACGATCCGCTCGAATGGGTTCAGGCACGCCAGATCATCGGCGGCGACTTCAGCCCGGACGGCGACCACAAGAGGGACGACCTCCTCGTTGTATGGGCCGACGGAACGACGAGCGTCTATCTTCACGTGTCCAAACACGGACTGACCAGGGACAAGCCGTGGCCCGTCCACGGCCTCAAAGGCCTGGTCGGCGGCGAAGGCGGCGCGAACGGCCCGCTGGCGAGCGGGATCGACGGCGTCGTCGCAGCGGGGGACTTCGGCGGCGGCCGCCTCACGGACGTCATGGTGGTCGGCAAGGACCGCAGCGGAAGGTCCGCCGCGTGGCTCATCACCGACGACGATCCGAAGGGCGCCCTCCCGGTCTATCGCATCGCGCCCTACGACATTCGCGCAGCGGGAATCGATCCGAGCCAGGTCAAGGCGCTCGCGGCGGGCGATTTCGACGCCGAGGGAACGGGTTCCGACGTCGTCATCGACATGCGCGGATCGCGGGTGCTCATGCTCGCCAACGTGAAGGCGGGCAAGAAGCCGACGCCCTCCGACGTGACGACGGTCGTCAGCCGGTGACCGGACGAGCGGCTTTCAGCCGGTGACCGCATCGGCAGCCGTCAGCCGGTGATCGGATGGGCGGCCGCCGGGCAGTGACCGATAGAACAGCGGACAGCCGACGGCCGTGCGGACATCGGTCGGCAGGCGGCCGAATGCCCTTGGCTGACTTGGTTTCCGGCTCGCACGCCCGGACTTCGCGTCCCTCCCAGAGGGCGGCGCATCCCTTTTGGGGACTCGTCGCCAGAGATTCGGTTCGCAATTTGTTGCAGACCGTGAAACAGTAGGGAGGTCGGCTCGCAAGGTCCTCCCGGAAGGAGAATGAGAATGACCCGTAGGCCGTTCGCGCGCACATCGGCCGCGTTCGCGGGTCTTCTCATGGCCCTCGGGGCCTGCGGCCAAACGCCGAAGCCGACGTCGCCGTCCGGCGCGGGAGCGTCCACGACGGAGACCGCCCCCGCGCCCACCCTTGCCGCCCTCAAATACGCACCGAAAATTCCGGGAACGGCCGCTCTCCTCGAACGCAAGGAGAGCGGCCCCGGTGAACTCGCGGGCGTCGTCGTCAGCGGAAAAACGGTCGTCTCCGTCCGCCACGACTTCAAAGCGAAAAGCTCGGAGCTGGCCGGATACGCGCCGGGCGAGGCGAAGGCCTCGTGGAAGAAGACCGCAGACGGCTGGGTCGACTGCGTCGGAGACTCGCCCACCGTGTGCCTGACCTCGAACTACGAGGACGGCGAATGGTCCGTGAGCGATCCGCGCATCCTCAATCCCGCCAGCGGGCGGTTCAAAGACCTCAGCGTCGGCCCCGCCGGCACCTTCCAATTCGTCGGCGTGCGCGAAGGCGTCGCCTATTTCCTCACCTGGGACGGAACGAAAGACGTCCACGTGACGGGGTTCGACGCCGACGGCGCCCCCGTCGCGGACAAGAACTTGAGAATCGCCGCGCCAAAGACCGCCGCGCCAGAGAATGAGGGAACTGAAGAGAAGCCCTCGGCGTCGCCGCGCGAAAAGGCTTCGCCGACCCCCGGAAAAGCAGCCTCCCCCTCCGCCGCCAAGCGGCCGAAGACGCCTCGGGCTTCGAGCGCTTCGCCTTCGCGCGGCAACTCGCCGTCGCGCGCCGGTTCGTCCGGCTCTCCCGCCGACGTCGCTTCGCCTTCGAACGGCCCGTCGTCGAACGGCGCTCCCTCCGGCACGTCGCCGCAAAAGAAATCCGCGCACAAGCCGGTGGCCAGGCCTCCGGCCTCCCAAGCCACGGGAATTCGCGCGCAGATGACCGGCTCTTACCTCGTCGTGCGGACGGACTCTGTGTCGGGCGTCTACTTCACCCGCGGAAATCGCTTTGTCAAGAAGGATTTCGACGGCGCTTGCGCGGCGCTCAAGGACGGAGTGATCTGCGAAACCGAATCGGGCCTGGTCGGCATCGGCGCCGGGGCGGACGACGCGTGGGAACTCGAAGCCGACGTGACCGTGCTGAGCTCGGCCGTCGAGTCCGACTCCAGCCTTGCGGACGCCGAAGCGGACATGCGCTCGCGGCTTGGCCAGGCCAATGGCGTGGACGACGCGGCACCGAGCGAGGACCCCGATGCCTCGGCGCAGCCGACGCCGTCAGACGGAGCGGGCGGCGATGCAGCGGGCAAAGGCACTGCGGGCGAAGGCGCAACAGGCGGGAACGCAGCCGGCGGGAACGCCGCGGGCAAGGACGCCTCCTCCGATTCGAGCGACACGGCGTCCCCCCTTCCCCCGGGCAAACGATACTTGGCCGCGGGTCCGAAGGCGCCGGTGCTCCTTTCCGCCGGCGACGGGAAGCTCTCAATCGACGGCAAGCGCAGCGCGGCCATAGGCGAGGCGAGGGTCAAGGGCGTGGACCTCAGTCACGACATTGCCGTCGTCAACGTCGAAACCCGCGGCAAGTCTGCGGGCGAATCCAGGGCGCCCGCCATCGTTTCGTCGATCCTCGTCGACGGCGACGGCGCGACGCTCGCCGGAATCGACAAGACGCGCGCCGACCGGCTGTTCGCAGAGGCGAACGGAGGCGACGTGCTGCGGCCGTACGGCTTCGCCTGGCAGGGGAGCCGTTTGGTCTACACGGACCTGACCGAGGCGGTCATAGGCGTGTATCGAACCGCGGGGAAGGGCAAATGACGGCGCTGCGACCCGACTGGCGAGGGATTGAGGCACGGCTGCGGCTGCGCGGAGGTTGCGCAAGCGGGGAGAGGCCGGCATGAACGGAAAGAGCCTTGACGCAAGCGGCGGCGAACGGACGAAGGTCCGCGTAGACGTTTGGCTGTGGAGCGTGCGTCAATGCAAGACCCGCTCGCTGGCGACGTCGGAGTGCAAAGCCGGACACGTCAGGGTGAACGGCGAGACGGCCAAGCCCTCCACTCCCGTCCGAGTCGGCGACGAGGTGCGTTATCGGTACGAGGGATTCGATCGGATCCTCAAGGTCACGGGCGTCATTTCGAAGCGGACGAGCGCGCCCTTGGCGCAGGCGTGCTACGAGAATCTCACGCCGGAGCGCCCGCGCGTGCGAATTCCCGTGATGAGGCGAGAGCCCGGAACGGGCAGGCCGACGAAGAAGGAACGGCGCGAGCTCGACAGGCTGTTCGGCCGGGACTCGAACTTCGGCCGCCTCGACTGACGTTGCTGGCCGAGAATGCTGCGCCGGTCCAAGGGCGGCGCCGGGAGAAGAATCTGGCAGCCCGGGAGAAAGATTTAGGACTCCGCCCCCGCTGAGGAAACCGGGGCTGGCGAACCCGCGCCGTCGGATCCCCCCGGCGGTGCGATTCGTTTCGCGGAGAGCAGGCCCGCGACGTAGTAGGAGAACCGCCACATCACCCACTCCAACGGCCCGCGTCTGTAGAAGAGACGCCACAGGCCGCATACGATCAGGGCGCCGACGGACATCCACAGCACGGCCTCCCAGCTGTTGTTCGCAAGGTCCGGCATCGTTCCGAGGACCACGAGGTGGGTTGCGTAGACAGTCAGCGACATGGAGCCGACCGCGGCAAGCGGCCGAAGCGCGTTGCGGGAAGCCCGGCCGATGAGCAGGCAAAGCCCGGTCAGCGCGATCGCGAAGCCTCCCGATCCGACCACTTCGAACACCGTATTGGCGTGAGGGTTGGCCGTAATCAGCTGCGAGGCCGGGTCGAAGGCGACCGGCGCCCAGTCGAAGGCATGCTCGCGCTGATCGCTGTCGGGGTCGGCCGGAGGCGGGTCTGTCTCGCCGCCCGATGGAGCGGCGGCGCGGCCCCCTTCGCTTTCATCCGTCACAACGGCCCCGCGCACCTGCAGAGCGTCGCCAGAGTCGAACAAAGTGTGCGTGAGGACGTAGCTTCCCCCGTACCCGAGGGCCATCAAAACCGCGCCCAAAGCGACAAGCTTCGCTTGGCGCCTCGTCTCGGCGATGCATGACTTGCCGATCGCCATTCCCGCGAAGATGAAAGCCATGTAGACCAGCCCCGGGTAGTTCCCGGCGATGAGCATCGTCCACAGGAACGGGTCGTTCTCCTGCGCGGCAAGCCCGAGCGAAGCCGTCAACCAGACGATCGCCACGGAGACAATCGGGCCGACGACGGCCGTTGCCGCAGCAGCCGTCCACAGCCTGCGCGCGCTCCACGATGTGAAGGGCAGAGCCAAGACGAACCAGACGGCGTAATAGCCGAGGATGACGATGACGGGCAGATTGAGCAGAGACGTCAACATTGAGAGAAAGACGAGCATGAAGGCCCGCCCGACAATGCGCTTGCGCGCGATCGCCATGCGCTCGCCGGTGTAGGGCGCGTCCCTGCCCGTCAGAAGGGACAGCGACACCCCGGCGACGAGGGCAAAAAGGATGCCGGAGCGCCCGCTGGGGATGTCAGACAGGATCGAGTGGGTCGATGACCACCTGTCGTCGCCGTCGCCGATCGGCGCGAAGTTGACGTAGACCATTCCCAAGACCGCCAAGCCTCGCGCGATGTCCAAACCGCCGATCCGCCCGGGTCGCCGGGCGGTCTCCCCGCTCAGGGCCGCGGAACGGCCGCCCGAGGCGTCCGCCGCAGAATCTTGCGGGTTGAGAGCGGCCTGTTCCTCCGGCAGGGAGGCCTGCGTCTGAGCGGCGGCGTCGGAGTCTCCGGCGTCGCCGTTTGAGGAAAACGAAGCGGGCTCGGTGATGCTCATGACACAAGTCTAAGGGAGCCAAAGGGGTGAGAGCTAAGGCTTGCGTGCGCAGACCGGCTGGGCGAGGGCCGCCCGGGCTGGCGCGTCCGTTTCATTGGGCGCCGCGACGTGGAAGAATGTCGGGGTACAAGCGGGCAACCCTGAACGAGGAGAATCATGACGCCGCCGAAGATCAAGCTGGTCGATTCCGTCAAGGCGATCAACTGGAACAGAATCGAGGACGAAAAGGACCTGGAGGTCTGGGATCGCCTCACCGGCAACTTCTGGCTCCCCGAAAAGATTCCGCTCTCGAACGACATTCCCTCGTGGAACACCCTCAAGCCCCACGAGCAGCAGATGACCACCCGCGTGTTCACCGGGCTGACGCTGCTTGACACCGTGCAGGGAACCGTGGGGGCAGTTTCGCTCATTCCCGACGCCGTCACTCCTCACGAGGAAGCCGTTCTCACGAACATCGCCTTTATGGAATCGGTTCACGCCAAATCATATTCTTCGATATTTTCCACCCTTATATCCACGGAAGAGATCGACGAGACTTTCAGGTGGTCGGAAGAGAACGAGCATCTTCAAAAGAAAGCCAAGATTATCCTCGACTACTATCGGGGCGACGACGCCGAAAAGCGCAAGGTGGCCTCGACGATGCTCGAATCTTTCCTCTTTTACTCGGGCTTCTACGCTCCGATGTACTGGTCCGCCCACGCCAAGCTCACGAACACGGCGGACCTCATCCGCCTTATCATTCGCGACGAAGCCGTCCACGGCTACTACATCGGCTACAAGTACCAGAGGGCGTTGGCCAAGGCCTCGCAGCGGCGGCGCGACGAGCTGCAGGAGTATACCTACAGCCTGGTGATGGATCTCTACGACAACGAAGAGCTTTACACCGAGTCTCTCTACGACGAGATGGGGCTGAGCGAGGACGTCAAGATGTTCCTGCGCCACAACGCGAACAAGGCCCTGAACAACCTCGGGTACGAGGCGCTGTTCGGGCCGGACCAGACCGCCGTCAACCCGTCCATCCTCGCGGCGCTCTCGCCCAATGCGGACGAAAACCACGATTTCTTCTCCGGGTCGGGCTCCTCGTACGTGATCGGCACGACCGAGGCGACGACCGACGACGACTGGGACTTCTGAGAGGGCGCGGCTCACGGCCCCGCGGGTGGCGATTGTCACTGCCGCCGCGGGGCTCGATTCTTTCTGCGAAAAATCCGACGCCGCCGCCCGAGGTTGACGATTAAATCAAGCAAAGCCCCTGTTTTTCTTCTGGGCGTTTTCGAGGCGTCCACCCGAAGTGGCTGGCCGGCTCGGCTTGCGGGATGACGGGTGAAGCCTTTGCTTTCCTTACTCTTGACGTAGTCGCTCCGGTTCACGCACTTGGAGCGGCCTTCCGCGGCCCGTGTGGGGATGCGGGCCGCGGGGCGGCGGGATCTCCGACGTCGCCCCGCGGGGCCTGAGAAAGCCTCCCTCGCAGACTGTTCGGAATTCTTGCAGGCGCCTTGTGGCCGACTTTACATACGGGTAGAGTTCCCCATAGCCCCGGAGGGGCTGGAAAACACCGCTTAATCTACGATTGACCTATGCCATGGGAATCATTCCCCACACGTGCCCACATTTGAACAACGCCCATGGCTCAACACGCAAGGACAATTTCATGACAACTTCCTCACCAATCGGGGTCCGCCGGAGAGTGCCGGGGATCCTCACGCTCATTTGCACGCTCGCGCTGAGCCTTGGTGCGCTCCTCTCCATGCCCACCGCGGCAAGTGCGAATGAAGTCAAGGTTGTTACCGGCATCACGGTCGAGAACACGTCGCGCGACGGCCAGTCGACGCCGCACCACGTGTGGGACATCACCAAGGTGAAGTTCACGGTGGACACGACCGGATCCGGTGCAAAGGCCGGCGACACCTTCACCATCGGCCTGCCTGACTCGATGCGCACCCAGATCACGTCGTTCCCGATGTACGCGAACGACGGCAAGACCGAGGTCGCCAAGTGCACGGTCCCCGGCGGCGCCGGCCAGACGCTGACCTGCACCTTCACCGACTACGTCAATTCCCACCCCGACATGAAGGGCGGAGGCTGGGTTCGGACCCAGATCTCCAAGTCCGAAGGGGTTCAGAACTTCACGTTCAAGGTTCCCGGAAACCCGATCGTCGTTGAGATTCCGGGCGGAATGATCAAGCCCGGCGACCTGCGCGGACTGCCCGAGAGGGCGTACAAGCAGGGCTGGGTCGAGGGCGAGGTCAGCCCCAACCTCTTCTACTGGAGGATTTGGGTCAACGCCGGAGCCTACGCCAACAGCGGGCAGATCACGGTCAACGACACCTTCAGCGACGACCACGGCGGGTACAAGCTCTCGGACGAGTCCGGGCGGCAGCCCGTTCTGCGCGTGTGGAAGGATTCGAAGAAGTTCGAATCCGGGGCCGACGCCGACGAGACGATCAATGTCGGCCAGAGCGTCGACGGCGGGACTTTCCGTTTCCAGCCCAACGAGAAGGGCTTTCAGGCAAGCTGGCCGCGCCAGGACGGCTACGTCTACGAGCTCGGGTACTACACGGTTCTCAAGGACCCCTCGCAGGTCAAAGCCGGCGACGCCATACAGAACCACGCGAACATCAACGGCTCGGACGTCAAGAGCGACGCCGCCATCGTGACCCTCGGCGCCGGAAGGCTTGACGGGGCCGGCTTCGGCTCGATCAGCGTGACCAAGGCGCCGCTCACGGGCGACGCGGCCTCGCAGGTCGACGCCGCGAAGGAGTACACCGTCAAGGCCTCCTACACCGTCGACGGCAAGGAGAAGTCCGACACTCTCAGCCTCAAGGCCGGCGGCCCCGCTAAGACGATCGGCTCCCTCCCCAAGGGCACGAAGGTCACCCTGTCTGAGATCAAGCCGACCGACGACGGAGTGGCGTGGGGCGACCCCGTCTTCTCCTCGAAGGATTCGAACGTCAAGGTGGCTGACGGCGGCAAGAGCGCCGTCGTGACCGTCGGCGACAGGACGCTCACGTCCGTCGTCGTGACGAACAAGGCGAACCGGGTCGCCACGCCTCCCACGCGGACCACGCCGCCGACGCCGATTGCGCCGCCGACGACGCCGGGAGCCCCCGTGCCCCCGGTTCCCTCGACCCCCTCGGAGACGCCTTCCACGCCGACCGAAACGCCCTCCACGCCCTCGCTTCCCGACACGGGCGCGGCGGTGCTCTGGCTCGGAGTCATCGGCTTGGCCGCCGTGGCTGTGGGCGGAGTCCTCGTCTTCCTCCGCAAGAGGAACAAGGGCTGAAAACCAAGGCTGAGGCCGAACTAGGGGCTGACGCCGAAACTGCAAAGGCTCGGGCAGGCATCGGACCCATTTCGGAACCGCTGTGAATCGGAGGCGCTGAGGCGCTTCCGGCCAAGCGGCAAAAGGCCGATGCGATTCGGGCCGACCGGCGGGCTT
>NZ_DBHHEV010000019.1:0-17984 GCF_057238965.1 Peptidiphaga sp. | reverse complement strand
AGCCCGCCGAATAGCATGTTCCCGGAAACAGAGGGACATTTCGCAACTCTTTGGCGCTGAGAGACGGGCCGTCGCCGACGATATCGAGTCGAGTACGGACGCCGTCTTTCGGCTGGGGGTCCGCGCCGCTGGCCGGCGAAGGCGAAACTCCCGCGGGAGAGGGGAAAGCGGGAGGAGACGCCGATGAGCACGTCCGCGCCGACGAAACTCCCGCGGGAGAGAGGGAAAGCGGCCAACCGGAGGGCCCAAAGTTCGGGAGGCCCGCGGCGCTGCCGATATCATTGGCCCATGCCTACGAAGATTCAGCGCGAGCTTGCCGCCAACCCGCAGATTCTCGTCGTGTGCACGGGAAACATCTGCCGCTCGCCGATCGGCGAAGTCGTGCTGCGCAACAGGATCGAGGGAGCGGGGCTGGCCTACGGCGTCGCCAGTTGCGGGGTTTCGGACGAGGAGCACGGCAATCCGATCTATCCGCCCGCCGCCAGGGTTCTCCGCGAAGCCGGGTACCCCGTTCCCGTCCGCAGCGCCCACCGGGCGACGCGGCGCGAACTGGCCGAATCAGGGCTTATCTTGGCGATGACGACGGGGCACGCGCGGGCCTTGCGGAGAATGTGCGCCGACGCCGGGGTCGACGCGGCCCGAATTCACCTGTGGCGAGAGTTCGACGGCGACGGCCCGGGAGTCGCGCCCGACGGCTGCTTCGGCCCGGGCGGCGCGCTCGCCGACGGGAAAGAGCCCCGGGGCCGCTCCGAGTTCTACTACTCCAGCGGCCGGTGGGACGTGGCCGATCCATGGGGCGGCGGGCCCGAGGAGTACGATCGCACGCTGGCGCAGGTCGAGGCGGGCGCCGAGGGGCTGATCGCCGAGCTCACGCGGGGCTGACCTGACTGAGGCGGGGACGCGCGGACGGGGGCCGCAGGCCGAGCCCGCCGCTCATTTCATTTCCTTGTTGCCTGCCTCCTGAGCCTTCTTCAGGCCCTCGGGGACCGGATAGGACCCGAGGAAGGTGTCGAGCAGCAAGGGAGTGTAGGCTTTGGTCCCCGCGTTGACGGACGGGCCGACGGGCGGCTTCGTCGTCGTGCCCCTCGACGCCTCGACGAACGCCGAAACGTCCACGTTCCTCTTTCTCCAATAGTCGACGAAGGCCGACTGCGCCGCCACGGCCCCGGGGAAGGAGACGCCGCGTTCGGCGAGAGGCAGCTGGCCTTCGGCTGAGCCCAGCCACTTGAGGACCTTTGCGGTGGCCGCCTTGTGCTTCGTTTTCGCGTTGCCGACGGCGGCGACCCCGTGAACGGTGGATATGCGGCCCTTCGGGCCGGCCACCATGGGGGCGACGCCCCATTTGAAGCCCTTGGCCTTGTCGGCGACCTCTTTGAGGTTGTACGGGCCCGATTGGAAGAGGGCGAGCTTCCCCTTGACGAACAGGTCGCGGGTGGAATCCCCGTTCGTGTTGGTGTCTGCGGCGGGCGGCGCCACGCGGTGGGCGTTGATCATCGCCACGAGGTAGGAAAACGCGCTGTTGCCCTGAGGCGAGGCGAAGGCGAATGCGCCGTCGGAGGCCTGGTATGTGCCGCCGGCCTCGGCCAGGAAGGGGAGGTACACGGCCTGCATGTCGGCCTGCGCGTTGAACCCGTAGGTTGCGACGTTCTTTGCGTCGAAGCCGTCCTCGCCCGGATGCCTGCCGCTCTTGTCGACGGTGAGCTTGCGCGCGGCCCCCAGGAGGGTGTCGCCTTGTCCCGCGTCCGGCGCCCACGTGAGATTCGAAGCGTCGACGCCCGCGGCCTCGACCGCGTCCCTGTTGTAATACAAGGCGATGGAATCCCACAGCTGCGGAACGCCCCACAGCTTCCCTTTGCGCGTGTAAAGGTCTACGACGGACTTCTGCCACTCCTCGTGGTCCGAGCCCACGGCGTCCTCGACGTCCATGAGGTTGCCGTTGTCGGCGTACTGCGCGTAATTCGAGGAGTTGACCCAGTAGACGTCGGCCATGTCGCCCGAGGAGATGTCGAGCGGCAGGCGGTCCCAGTAGCGGTTCCAGGAAACCACCTCGACTTTGACGTCGATTTCGGGGTTCTTCTTGCGGAACTCCTTGAAGGACTCCCTGTAGGCGGCCGCGGCCTCCTGGTCCCACACGCGGAAGGTCAGCCGCGTTCCGTCCGAGGAGTCCGAGGAGGAATCGGCCGGGGAACAGGCGGCGAGGGCGAGCGTCGCTGCCGCGGTCAGCGCGGCGAGCTTCCTCTTTTGGCGTGTGAAGAGTCCACGGAG
The DNA here is from genome assembly GCF_057238965.1 of Peptidiphaga sp. Classification (NCBI taxonomy): domain Bacteria; kingdom Bacillati; phylum Actinomycetota; class Actinomycetes; order Actinomycetales; family Actinomycetaceae; genus Peptidiphaga; species Peptidiphaga sp. The sequence goes on along the minus strand of NZ_DBHHEV010000019.1, from coordinate 15,719 downwards.
CGTCATGGGTGTTCCTTTTCGTGACTCGCTCGAAAATGCGGCGTTCGAGGAGGTTGAATGCGGTGATCTTATATCTTTTATCCTATAGAACACATTGGGCAGCTGTTGTATTCCATCCAGCGCGCCGCAGTGATTACCGGTACGTATGCGATGTTTGTTTCTTTTCGGTGGCCCGTGTGTTCATTGCATCTCGGGCTTGCACTGCGGACCACGTCCGGTTTTCCGCGGATCGCTTGGCTCTGCGAGCCGTTGGGCTGTTCCGCGACGTGTGCGGGCCGGCTCCGGGCGGCGGGGCTGCGACGCGAATCGCGCGAGCCCGGCGCCCTCGGCCTGGCGCGGCTCAGTCAGTTTGGCGCGGCTTGGTCGGCCTGGCGCGGCTCAGTCAGTTTGGCGCGGCTTGGTCGGCCTGGCGCGGCTTGGTCGGCCTGGCGTGGCTTGGTCGGCCTGGCGTGGCTCGGTCGGTTTGGCGCGGCGCCCGGCGGTCTAGCGAAGCCCCGAGATCCCCAGGGATCTGACAATCTGGCGATGGAAGACGGCGTAAAGGATGATGAGGGGCGCGAGCGCCAGGACGGTAGCGGCCATGACAAGCGTCCACTCGTTGGAATGCTCCTGCTGCAGCGCCTGCGTGGCCACGGTGAACACGTGCCACGTCGGTTCCGGGGCGATGATCGACGGCCACATGAAGGAGTTCCACTGCGAGACGACGGTGATGAGCAGGAGCGTGGCCAGAATCGGGCGGTTCATGGGAAGCATGATCGACCAGAGCGTGCGCCAGTGGCCTGCGCCGTCGAGCTTGGCGGCGTCGAGCACGTCGCTCGGAACCCCCTGGAAGTTCTGCCGAAGGAGGAAGATCGCGTAGGGGGAGCCCAGAAGGAAGGGGACGACGAGTCCCGCGAAAGTGTTTTTCATCCCCGCCTGGGTGAGCCCGGCGAACAGCGGAATCATCGTGACCACCGCCGGAACCATGAGGGTTGCGACGTAGGTCCAGAAGATGAACTCCCTGCCGGGAAAGCTCAGGCGCGCAAAAGCGTAGGCGGCTAGCACGGAGCAGACCATTTGGCCGACGGTCAAGACCGCGACCGCCTGAAGCGTCACCGCCAGCGGAACCACGAAGTTCGCGCGGCCCCCGAACAGCGAGGTGTAGTTCTCGACAGTCGGGGAGGACGGCGGCGAAAGCGGGTCGCCGCCGGCGAACTCCTCCGGGCTTTTCAGGCTGGTGAAGACGGAGAAGACGAAGGGCGCGACCGTCAGAATCGCCCCGGCGGCGAGAAACGCGTAGGTCGCCAACGTCGCTGCCCACCAGCTCGCCGGTCTGCGCGTCCGCCTGGCCGGCGATTTCGGCTCGGCGGCGGTCTGCGCGCCGCGTGCGCGCCCGGCGGCGCTCCGCATGTTCTCATTCACGTTCGTACACCGTCCGTTTCGAGAAATGGCGCTGCTGAAGGAGGGTCGCCGCCACGACGAAGACGAGGAGGACAACGGCCATGGCGCTCGCGCGTCCGATCCGGTTGGGGGCGCCGAAGGCCGTCCGATAGATCTGCGCGGCGACGACGTCCGTGGTCCCGCCCGGATAGCCGGGGTTGCCACCGGTCAGCCCGTAGACGAGGTCGAAGGCTTGAAAGGAGGAGATGAAAGACGTGACGAGCACGAAGAACGTGGTGGGGCGCAGCATCGGCAGGCGTATGCGCGTCAGGAGCCTGACCGGCCCGGCGCCGTCGAGCTTCGCCGCTTCGACGACGGACTGGGGGATCGCCTGCAGGCCTGCGAGGAAGAACAGCGAGATGTAGCCGACGTTTTGCCACACGTAGACGAAGGCGACGGTCGGCAGGGCGAGGGAGGCGTCGCTCATCCACTCGACCCTGTTGCCGAAAAGCGCGTTGACGAGTCCGTTCGAGGGGTCGAGAAGCCATTTCCACACGATTCCCAGCGTGAGGGGCGCGCAGACCCACGGCAGAACGTAGAGCAGCTGGAAAACGCCGGATCCGGGAAGCCTGCGGTTGAGGGCGACGGCGATGAGGAGGCCCGCCGCGACCGCCGCCGGGATCGCCATGAGGGAAAAAGCCGCGGTGACGAGGATCGAGCGGCGAAATCCGGGGTCGCCGAAGATGTGCGCATAGTTGTCCAAGCCCACGAAGCGCGGGGGCGATATGAGGTTCCAGTCCGTCAGTGAGGCGACGAGGACGAAGAAAATCGGCACGAGGAGGAAAAGCCCCACGCCCACGAGGGAGGGGGAGAGCATGGCGAAGGCGGTCAGCCTCTCGCCGCGGACCCGAGCCACTAAGAGGTCACCGTGAAGATCGTTCCCAATGCCACCGTCACGCCGAGCATGCAGGTCGATGCGAGCATTCCCCCGGCCCACCCCGGCTTCGGCGAAAGCGGGCTACGGCGCATGGGCAGGATTGGCGCGTCAGATTTGAGCTTGCGCGGCTGCTTCTTGAGCTGGGCCATGAGTTCCTTTTGGCGCGCGGAAGGCTCGTCGACGGCGGCGAGCTCGCCCTTGCCGGGCTCGACCTGCTGTAGCGCCAAAAGGGTTCCGACCTCGGGGTCCTTGGCGTGCTTCTTGCGCATCCCTCCGAGAGTGACGATCGATCGAAAAGGCTTTGCGCCGTCGACCGGCTGGACGACGACGGGAACCCTCAGGCCCCGCCTGGTGAGCCTTGACTCCACGGACTCGGAGGTGGCGAGGGTCCGCGCGACGACGGGGGAACCCAGGCCGTCTTTCGGCCGCACGATCCAAGGGGCGAGGAAAAGGAAGGAAAGCCCGAACAGGAGAAGGCCCGCGTACAGGACGTTGCCGCTTGTCAGGCGGTCGCCGTAGGCGAGGACGGCCACAACCGTTCCGATGCAGTTGCCGGCGAACAAGCCGGTTCCGGCGCGCCGCAGATTGTCGATGGGGCGGCTCGCGGGAATGACGGCGGAACTCAGGACGTCCCGGACGGGATGTTGTGCAGACATGTGGCGCCTCGATCGAAGGGTATGGTTCCAGTCTATGCCCTGCCCGCCCCTCGATTTCGCGCGGCGCCGCCTTCGCGCGACGCCCCGGAAGCCGCCCGCCCCGCCGCCCTCGACGGCGGGGCGGGGGCCGCTCTTTCGTTCGTGCGCTTGTGTGCGCGGGCTGCCCATGCTTGGGCCGAGCCTCGCTTGGGCTGCGCCGATCGAAACGAGCCTCGCTTGGGCTGCGCCGACCGAAACGAGCGCTACTCGGGCGGCGGCTCGGCTGTGCGCCGCCTGGCGAGGATCTGCTCGAGGGGCCGGTAGTGGGCGCGGACGGCTTTTCTGTACCCCTTGAGGTCTCCGGCTTCGGCAGCGTCGAGGATCGCGCGGTGCGCCCGGGCCGTGTCTTCCAGCCCGGCCTCGATGTGCTCGACGAGGTCGGGGATCACCGCCATGTGCACGAGCCACAGCGCAGAGACCATCTGTTTGGCGACGGAGTTCCCTATGGCGTCCAGGATCCCCGAATGGAAGGTCGCGTCCTCTTCGAGATACCGTTCGCCGGCGGCGGCCTTCGCGTCCATGGCGGCCACGGCCGCGTGGAGGACGGGGTTCTCCGTTCCCTTGAGCGCCGCGACGACGTCGGCCGAGATCCCCAGGTCGAGGTACTTTCGCAGCGCGACGACGTCGGCCAGGGAATCCGCCCCGGAGCCCGAGGTGAGCGAGGAGCGGAGAATGAGCGTGTCGACGAGGGGGCGCAGGGACATGTCGGCGACGAACGCGCCGCGCCCCTGATGGACGCGCACGATGTCGAGGGCCTCTAGCTTTCGCAGGGCCTCTCTCACGGAGGAGCGTGAGACTCCGAGCTCGGCGCAGAGAACCGCCTCTGTGGGCAGCGGGGAGCCTGGCTGGAGGTCGTGGGAGAGAATGTAGGCGCGCACCGCCTGCATCGTTGCAGTGGAACGGTTGACGAAGGGCGTGGCTGCGGAGGATTCGCCCCGCGGATCCTGGAATATGTCAGACGACTCGGCGATGATCTGTTGCAAGAATTTGTCAGACATCATATGCTGAGTATACGCGATACCCCTAGGGGGCGCACCGCTCACTACACTCAATGGAGAGGAATACCCATGAATCGCAAGAGGTTTGGCGCGAGGGCACTGGCCGTGGCGGCCGCGTGCACGCTCGCGCTGAGCGCCTGTGGAGGCAGTGGAGGCGCCTCCTCGACGTCGAAGTCTCCGGCTCCGACGGCCGCTCCCTCGCCCACCGACAAGCTCTTGACGGGCGGCGACATCAAGGCCGCAGTCGCCTACGAGACGAACAACTACCATCCGTCGTCGACGTCCTCGGCGTTGGCGCAGGGTGCGAACTGGCACGTCGTCGAAGGCCTCTATGAGCTCGACATGCACACGTACAAGCCGTACAAGGCCCTCGCTGCCACGGACGACCCGGTCAAGGTAAGCGACACCCAGTACGAGGTCAAGCTCCGCGACGGAGCCAAGTTCTCCGACGGAAAGCCCGTCACGGCCGACGACGTCGTGGCCTCCTTCCAGCGCTCGATGAAGGAAGGCAACATCTATCTGCCGATGCTTTCCTTCATCAAGGACGTGCAGAAGAAGGACGACACGACCGTCTCAATCAACCTCAACTACCCCTTCTCGCTGGTCAAGGCACGCCTTTCTCTCGTCAAAATCGTTCCGGCGGCGGCCTCCGACGAGGCCCTGACCTCCAAGCCGATCGGCACGGGCCCGTGGGCGTACGAGGCGATCGATTCGACGCACATCGCCTTCGCCCCCAACCCGAATTACAACGGCTCCAAGCCCGCCAAGGCCAAGCACATGGAGTGGAAGATCCTCAAGGACGACACCGCCCGGGTGACCGCCATGCAGCAGAAGACCGTCTCCGCCATGGAGTCGGTGCCCGCAGAGTCCGCCGACCTCCTGAAGTCCGCCGGGGCCCAGATCACCGAGGTCCAGGGCTTCAACCTTCCCTTCCTCATGTTCAACACGAAGAAGGCGCCCTTCGACAACCCGAAGGTCCGGCAGGCATTCTTCTACGCCGTCAACACCGAGAAGCTCATCGACCTCGGCACGTCCGGCACGGCGACGGCGGCGTCGTCCTTCCTCCCCGAAACCCACCCGAACTACCACAAGGCTTCGACGGTCTACAAGTACGACCCGGAGAAGGCCAAGAAGCTTCTCAAGGAGGCCGGAGTCCAGAACCTGCACCTGACGCTCTTGACCACCGACCACACGTGGATCACCAAGCTTTCGCCGCAGATCGTCGAGGACCTCAAAGCGGTGGGCGTGACGGTCGAGCTGAAGGCGCTCGCCTCCAGTTCCCTGTACAAGGACCACACCGACGTCGACAATCCGAATTTCGACGTGGTTCTGGCCCCCGGCGACCCGTCGGTCTTCGGCAACGACCCCGACCTTCTCATGAACTGGTGGTACGGCGACAACAGCTGGACCCAAAAGCGCACCCAGTGGAAGGACTCCGAGGGATACAAGAAGCTGCACGCATCGCTTGACAAGGCCGTCCGCGCGACGGGCGACGAGCAGCAGAAGGCGTGGAAGGAGGCCTACGACATCGTGGCCAAGGAAGCTCCCCTCTACCCGCTGTTCCACCGCAAAGTCGTGACCGCCTACTATCCGAAGAAGGTCTCGGCATACGCGCCGATCAGCACCACCGGCATCGACTTCGTCGGCGCCGGAGCCGGCAGCGAAAGCGGAGCCAAGTGATCCGCAGGGGCGGCGGGCAGCCGCTCGCCGCCCCTGTCCTCGGCGCGCCCCCGCCTGTGCTCGCCGCCCGGCTCGCCTGCCGCCGGCCAGGCCCGGCGTTTGCCAAACCCTCGTCTTCTTGGCCCCTGCCGGCCTTCTCACCTTTTCCCATTCCACCGTTTCCCTTTCCCTCGCTCTACCAGACCAACCCTCACATCATCATGACGCGTGCGGCCCGCAGCGGCCGGACGCTCGCAACCACCATGCGTCAGGCGGGCTTTGCCGGCCGGTGCGCAACACCAGGAGATCCTCGTGAACAATCTCGTGAGACTCATCGGACGGCGCCTCGTCGCGCTGCCGATCATGGTTCTCGGCGTGACGTTCCTCGTGTTCTTCCTCATGTCCTTCTCGAAGATCGATGAGGCTTATACGGCCCTCGGCGAAGGAGCGTCACAGAAGGCGCTGGAGGAATACCGCGAAAGCCACGGCCTCAACGATCCGTTCTTCGTTCGCTACGGTTCCTTTCTCTGGAACTTCTTCACCAAGGGCGACCTCGGCAGCTACGGCGCGAATCGCGCCCCCGTGAGCGACAGAGTCGCCGAAGCCTTTCCGGTGACGCTGCAGCTGACCTTCCTCGGCCTGCTGATCGCCGTCGTCATTTCGGTGTTCTTCGGCGTCGTCGCGGCCCTCTACCGCGATCGGTGGCCGGACAAGGCGATTCGCGTCTTCTCCATCGCCGCCATCGCGACGCCCTCGTTCTGGCTGGGCGTCCTCCTCATTTTGGCCTTCGCCATCAGCAATCCAATCTTCGACGTTTCGGGCGAGCTCGTCCCCTTCAGCGAGGATCCCGGCGCTTGGCTCAACCGAATGCTGCTGCCGGCGTTCGCATTGGGCCTGCCCGTCGCGGGGTCGCTCACCAGGGTGATCCGCACAGCCGTCGTCGAAGAGCTCGACAAAGACTACGTCCGCACGGCCATCGGGGCGGGAATCCCCAAACGCGTCGTCGTCTCGCGCAACGTCCTGCGCAACGCCCTCATCACGCCGATCACGGTTCTGGGCCTGCGCATCGGATACCTCATGGGAGGCGCGGTCATCATCGAGATCATCTTCAATCTCAACGGCATGGGACGGGCGATCCTCGAGGGCGTCAAAGAGAACTACCCGGCCCTCGTGCAGGGAGTGACCCTCATTGTGGCCCTGTCGTTCATCGTCATCAACATCCTGGTCGACATGCTCTACGTCCTCGTCAACCCGCGAATCAGGGAGGTCTGAGATGCGCCGCAAGCTCACCGAAAAAATGGAGGGGCGCGTTCGCCTCCGCCGCTGGAAGGCGATGAACGCCGGAGCGAAGATCTCCCTTGTCTTCCTCGGATTCATGGCGCTTCTCGCCGTTCTCGCGCCGATCGCCGCTCCGCACGATCCGTACGCGACATTCGGCAAGAACCTCGAGCCTGGCACGCACGAGGTGTGGGTCGGCGCCGCCAAGGAGCACCTGACGTTCCTTTTCGGAACGGACGGAAGCGGCCGCGACATCCTTTCGCGCATGCTCTACGGCGCCCGGTACTCGCTCGTCATCGGATTGGCCGCCACTGCCTTCGCGCTGCTGTGCGGCGCTGTGATCGGCTCGGTGGCAGCCGTTTCCCGCAAGTGGATCTCCGAAGTGATCATGCGGATCATGGACATCGTCATGTCCTTCCCGGGCATCGCGCTCGCCGCCGTGTTCATCTCCGTGTTCGGCACGACCCTCCCGGTCATCATCCTCGCCATCGGATTCCTTTACATCCCGCAGATCACCCGCGTGGTCCGGGCGAACGTCATAGCCGAATACGGCGAGGACTACGTCAACGCCGTGGTCGTCTCCGGCGCCCGCGCCCCCTGGATCCTCGTCAAGCACGTGGCGCGCAACAGCGTCGCCCCGATCATGGTCTTCGCAACCGTCCTCGTGGCGGACGCCATCGTCTTCGAGGCCTCGCTCTCCTTCATCCAGGCCGGCATCCAGGAGCCGACGCCGACGTGGGGCAATCTCTTGGCAAACGCCCGGGCCGGCGTCATCTACAACTACTGGTGGGCCGCCCTCTTCCCGGGCTTGGCCATCATGCTCACGGTCCTGTGCCTCAACGTCCTCTCGGAGGGAATGACCGACGCCATAGTCGCGGCGCCGAAGGGCCCGGTCGACGTTCCCGAGACCTCCTCCGACGCCGAACGCGAAGCCGACAAGATGCTCGTGGACCCCGTGGCCGCGCACAGGCTCCAAGCTGAGGCGCTGAGCAACCGGCTCGACGCCCTCAAGGAAATGGAGACCCTGAGGAAAGACCGCCACATTCCCGTTTCCGAGGAGCCGCCGCTTCTTCAGGTCAAGGATCTGTGCATCAAGTTCCCGCGCCACGGCGACGTCAACGTGGTGGACCACGTCAGCTTCTCGGTGCGGCCGGGCGAAACGATGGGCCTCGTGGGCGAATCGGGCTGCGGCAAGTCCATCACGTCCCTTGCAATCATGGGCCTGCTCGATCCCCGGGCCGAAATCTCCGGCGAGATCCTCTACGACGGCAAGAACCTCCTGGAGCTCTCGCCCTCCGAGCGCAACGCGCTGCGCGGGCACGAGCTCGCGATGGTCTACCAGGACGCGCTGTCCTCCCTCAACCCGTCGATGCTCATCAAATCCCAGATGAAACAGCTGACCAAACGCGGGGGAACGCGGTCGATGGAGGATCTGCTGGAGCTCGTCGGGCTCGATCCCCACCGAACCCTCAACTCCTATCCGCACGAGCTCTCGGGAGGCCAGCGCCAGCGCGTCCTCATCGCCATGGCGCTGACCCGCGACCCCAAGCTCGTCATCGCCGACGAGCCCACCACCGCCCTCGACGTCACCGTGCAAAAGCAGGTCATCGAACTGCTCAACAAGCTGCGCGACGAACTCGGCTTTGCGATGGTGTTCGTCTCCCACGACCTCGCCCTCGTGGCCGAGGTGGCCCACTCCATCACGGTGATGTACGCCGGCCAGGTGGTCGAGCAGGCCTCGACCGTCGAGCTGATGACCGACCCTCGCCACGAATACACCCGCGGGCTTCTCGGCTCGGTCCTCTCGATCGAGGCGGCCTTCGGCCGGCTCCACCAGGTTCCGGGCACAGTCCCGTCGCCGAAGGACTTCCCCTCCGGCGACCGCTTCGCCCCGCGCTCGAGCCACCCCGACGTGGGCGGCGACGTCCGGCCCGTCATGCGCCGAGTCGAAGGCAGCTGGCACTTCTACGCCGACCATCCCGAAGGGTACGCGGCGATCGCGGCAGCGGCCGCCCCGGCGCCCGGCAGAGCCGCGGGCGCGACCGGGTCCGCTGCGATCGCGACCCCTTCGGCCGCCGTCGCGACACTTTCGGCTCCCAGCGCGGGACGGGCGGCCACCCCGGATCGTGCGGCCAGCCCGGATCGCGCGTTCAGTCCGGATCGTGCGGCCAGCCCGGATCGTGCGGCGGATGCCAGCCGAAGCCCCGCATCCGCGCCGCGCGAGAGCCTTCCGCAGACGGAGGGCCTCGCACACGGCGGGAGCCCTGTGCGCGACGTCGCCTCTGCAAACGGCGCCGGCCTTGTGCGCGACGAGGGCGCCGCGCCCGAAGACGGGCGCCCCACACTCAAAACGGAGGAGGAAAAATGAGCGCCGAAACCCTTCTGGCGAGGACGGCCGGGGGCTCGGTCGCCGACGCTGCGCGGCCTGACGCCGCTCGGCCCGGAGCCGCTCCCGCAGACGTCGCACGTCCCGTTGAGAGCGGCTCGGCAGAGGCGCCCCGCGGGCGCGGCTACGGGTCCGGGCCGATCATCGAGCTCGACGACGTCCACGTGACGTTCCGAACGCGGACCGCAGGAAAGTCCATCAGGGCCGTGCGCGGGGTGAGCCTCAAGCTCATGCCGGGCGAGACGATCGGCATCGTCGGCGAATCGGGCTGCGGCAAATCGACTACGGCCAACGTCATGTGCGGGCTGCAAAAGCCCACCGCCGGCCGCGTCTATTTCCAGGGCCGCGAGGTCACCAAGCGAACGGTCGAGGACAGGCGCGCCATCGGGCGGGTCATATCGGTCATCTTCCAGGACCCGGCCACCGCCCTCAACGCGAGGATGGCCGTCCGCGACCAGCTGGCCGACCCCCTTCACGTGCACAAGGTCGGGACGAAGCAGGAGCGCGAGGCGCGGGTGCGCGAGCTCATCTCGCTGGTGGGACTGCCGACGTCGGCCCTCGACGCCCTCCCCGGCCAGCTTTCCGGCGGTCAGCGCCAGAGGGTCGCCATCGCACGCGCGCTCGCGATCAAACCCGCGGCGATCATCGCCGACGAGCCGACGTCGGCCCTCGACGTCTCGGTCCGCGCGCAAATCCTCAACCTCCTGACCGACCTGAAGGACGAGCTCGGGCTGGCGATGGTGTTCATCAGCCACGACATCCAGACTGTGCGTTACGTCTCCGACAGGATCGTTGTGATGAACGGCGGCCAGATCGTCGAGGAAGGGCCGGCGGCGACGCTGCTGGCCGACCCGCAGGATCCCTACACACGCAAGCTCCTGAGTGCGGCGCCTTCGCTTCTGCACCCGAGCATTCCAGACGACCTCGCATCCGCGGATGAAGAATCGCGCAATACAGCAAAGGAAGAGAGCACATGGCAGCCCACGCCGACTTCAGCGGAGTGATCCCGCCCGTCGTCACGCCGCTCACCGCCGATCGCGAACTCGGCCGCGCGAGCTTGAAACGGTCGATCGATCGAATGATCGACCGCGGAGTGCACGGCCTTTTCCTTCTCGGATCGTCGAGCGAGGTCGTGTTTTGCACCGACTCGCGCCGCAGGGAGATCGTCGAGACGGGCATTGAGGCCGCCGCGGGCCGGGTTCCGGTGCTCGTGGGCGTCATCGACGCTCAGACGGAGAGGATGGTCGAGCACGCCCGCGCCGCGCGCGAGCTCGGGGCCGACGCCGTCGTCGCGACCGCCCCCTTCTACGCGCTCGGCGGCCCCGACGAGATCGAAGCCAATTTCCGCGCCATTCGCGAGGAGGTCGACCTTCCGCTGTTCGCCTACGACCTGCCGGTGTGCGTCCACAAGAAGCTGGACGCGGACATGCTCGTCAGGCTCGGAAGCGAGGGGGTTCTCGCGGGGGTCAAGGATTCCTCGGGCGACGACGTCAACTTCCGCTTCCTCGTCCAGAAGAACCGGGCGGCAGGCAGCCCGCTCAAGCTGTTCACGGGCCACGAGGTCGTCGTCGACGGCGCCTTCCTCTCGGGGGCCGACGGCGTCGTCCCCGGACTGGGCAATGTCGATCCGTGCGGGTACGTCCAGCAGTACAAGGCCTACCGCGAAGGCGACTGGGAGGCCGTCGTCCAAATTCAGGACAGGCTGGCGCTGCTCATGACGATCACCTCGGTGACGGAGGGCGCCGTGGGCTTCGGCGCCGGCGTCGGGGCGTTCAAGACGGCGCTTCAGCTTTTGGGCGTGTTCGAGACCAACCAGATGCCGCGCCCTGTGCGCGCACTCGAGGGCGGGAACGTCGAAGCCGTCCGGAACGTGCTCGTCGCCGCGGGGATGCTCGCGCGATGAGCGGTGCGGCGGTGCCTTCGACCGAGGGGGAGGCGGGGCCTTCGGCTGAGGGACGGCGCCTCGTCCTCGACATCGGAGGCACGAAGATAGCGGCGGGAGTCTGCACCCCAGGTCAGCCTTCCGTCCGCCATCGGGCGACCCGACCCACCCGGCCGCACCGCGGGGGCGCGGCGGTTGTGGAGACGGCGCTCGAGCTGGCCCGCGAGGTCGCCCGGAAGGCGGGCGGCCCGCTGGCCGGCGTCGCAGCGGCCAGCGCCGGAGTCATCGACCGTGCGACGGGCACGGTTGCCTCCGCCACCGACCTCATGCCCGGCTGGGCAGGGACGGCTCTCGGCCCGGCCCTCGCTGAAGGCCTCGGAGTTCCCGCGTTTGTGCTCAACGACGTCCACGCCCACGCGCTCGGGGAGATGCGGTTCGGGGCCGGCGCAGGCCTGCGCAACGCGTTGGTGGCGGCGGTCGGAACGGGAATCGGCGGGGCGATCGTCGCCGAGGGAAAAGTCCTGTTCGGCCCGCGGGACCTCGCCGGGCACGTCGGGCACGTCGGCCACCGGCTCGGCGAGGGCTTCGCATGCTCGTGCGGGCGCGACGGCCACATTGAGCCCGTCGCCTCCGGAACCGGCGTCATCCGCCTCTATCGTTCCCGCGGCGGATCCCCGGACGTGAACGACGGCGCAGAGCTTCGCCGCCTCGCGGACCGGGGCGACGCCGAAGCGCGAAGGGCCTTCTCCGACGCCGGCGCCGCCCTCGGAGAGGTTCTCGGGTCGCTCGCCAACTGCCTCGACCCGGAGGCGATCGTGCTGTCCGGCTCCCTGAGCGGGGTCGGCGAATACTGGTGGGCGTCGCTGCGGGCCGGGTATCGCCGGCAGGCCATGGATCCCGTGCGCGGCGTCCCGCTCGTGCGGGGAACGCTTGGCGGGGACGCCCCCCTGCTGGGCGCGCTCGCCTACGCCGCTGAGTTTCAGGAGGAAGAATGCACCCGTTGATCGCCTCGCTCCGAGGCCGCCTCGTCGTTTCATGCCAAGCTTATCCCGGCGAGCCCATGCGCTGCCCGGAGACGATGGCGCAGATTGCGCTCGCCGCCGAACGCGGAGGGGCCGCCGCGATCCGGTGCCAAGGCCTGGCGGACATCGCAGCCGTCAAGGGCCGAGTCGAAGTGCCCGTCATCGGCCTGTGGAAGGAGGGCCGCGAGGGCGTCTACATCACGCCCACGCTGCGCCACGCCAGGGCGTGTTCGAACGCCGGGGCCGACGTCGTCGCCGTCGATGCGACGGGACGCCCCCGGCCCGACGGCCTGACCTTCGCCGAAACCGTCGGGGCGTTGAAATCCGAGGGCGTCCTCGTCATGGCGGACTGCGGCTCCATCGATGATGCAAGGCGGGCCGCCGGCGCGGGATGCGCGATTCTGTCGACGACGCTCGCGGGCTATACGGGCGAGCGCCCTCGCACGGACGGGCCCGACGTCGAACTGCTCGAGCTCATGGTCGCCGAGTTCCCAGAATTCCCGGTCATATGCGAGGGCCGAATCCACACCCCCGAACACGCCGAGGCCGTGATGGCAGCGGGCGCGTGGGCGGCGGTGGTCGGAACGGCCGTCACGCATCCGACGACGATAACCGGATGGTTCGATGAATCCGTGCGGCGAGGGGGCGAACGCGCGAAGCAATGAGGTTCGCAGCGTTCTGAGCCGTTCGCGTTCCTCGCCGGCGGGGAACATTGCCCATGTACTTTCCCGCGGGACTGCCGTAGCGTAATGGAAATTATCGGTTGCCTGCCGCCCATATGCGAACTGCAAAGGAAAACGATGCCGCTACCGCGTTCTTCCGTCGAAGGTGAGTCCGAGCTCAGCGAGTCCTTCCACGATTCGGGCGGACGGGAGAAGCCCTCTGCGAACCGCAGGCAGGCGATGGCGGTGGCGATCGCGTTCGCTTTTGGAGCGGTTGTGATGCTGGGCTGGCTGATGTCCGACCGCGGCGAGGAAGCTGCGGACGGTTCGACGTCGGCTGGCGCGTCCGAGACCCGCTCGGTCGGCGGCGCTCCTTCGGTCAGCGCCGCGGGGAGCGGCGGAATCCCAACGGACGCTGCGACCGTCGAAGTCGCCGGACTCAAGGGGAAGAGCGCCTCGCGGATCCTGGCCAAGGCGACGTCTTCGAAAATCGAGGCGGCCCTCGCCGGCGGCAAGGGCTGGACGGGCGGCGCCCTCGAAGTCGAGGCCCAGTCGTTCTCCCGCGTCGTTGTTGGAAAAGTCGATCGACGCAAGGGCGAGACGGCGCCCTCGGAAAACGAGGCGGAGTACTTCGTCGAGGCGTCGCTCAAGGTCAAGAACGCGGGCTCGGGCGACGTTCCCTTCTACGACGTCGATTTCGTCCTCGTCGATTCCGAGCGCGGCCTGGTCAGCTCGTCGAAGGGCGACGCGGGCCTAGACGAGGGCATAACGCTCAAGGGAGGCGAGGAAACCACCGTCAAGCTGCGCTTCAAAGTGAGCAAACACCTGCAGGAGGCCAAGTTCTTCTTCGGAACGTCAGACAGCTCGGGGATGGTTTTCTACGAAGTCAGCGAGCCTGTGACGCTCAGGTGATTCAGTCGGCCATCGGCGCTCTGACGGGTCGGACGGCCTGCGCCTTCCCTCTCCGACGCACGTCGGTTCCGCTTTTGAGGGGCGCTTTCGGCATGTTGGGAGTAGGATTGGCAGCGCTCGGCCGTCGACGACGTCGGCGTCGCGGGCGCTAACGGAAAGTTGGACTTTTAACACAATTAAACATTCGTTTGTATTTTTAAATGCAATTAGATGTTTCTTGTTATTGGAAGCTCTATTTAAAATTTATTTTTATTCAAATCGTGTTGAACAATTGCTTTTACATTGTTAAGGTGGTCTTATGGAAATGGCGAAGGCGGCGTCCATGGCGCGAGAGCTGATGGACGGGCACGGGCTGCGCGGGTGGCGGCTCGATTTCGATCGGGCTCGGCGCCGTGCGGGCGTGACGAGATATGCTGAGCGCACGATCTCTCTGTCTTCGCTCATCGTTCCGCTGTGCACGGTCGATCAGGTGCGGGACACGGTCCTCCACGAGATCGCCCACGCGCTCGTGGGGCCCGAGCACGGACACGGCCCCGTGTGGAAAAAGACGGCCGTCGAACTCGGGGCCTTGCCCCGGGCGACGGCGCGCGGCCTGCCGACGCCTCCCGCGCCGTGGGTCGGACGGTGCCCGGAAGGCCACACGGTCGAGCGCTTCCGCCGACCGAGGTCCCCGGTCTCGTGCGCCAAGTGCTCGCCCCGTTTCGACAAGCGCTTCCAGCTGCGCTGGGTGCGGCGATAAGGGGAATGCACCCCCGGACGCGGATTGTGGACGAACCTTTCACGCTGGTAGGATCCGGTGCTAGCATGATGGCGTCGATTTGCGAGAGCGCATTGGGTCGACTGCCCAGGCGAGACACGACGATGGGAATGACATGACAGATTTTTCGCACGGATCCGGGGGGCGTCAGGAACCTGGAGAGGATGGACACGCCGCTGGGACCGGACCTTGGAATTCTGAGCAAGGGCTTCAAGGGGGCGCGCCTTACAACCAGTTCGGACAGCAGCAGGCGCCGTTTGGTCAGCAGCAGGCGCCGTTCGGACAGCAGCAGCCCCTCGGCTATGACGGGGCTTTTGCCTCCAACAATATGCCCGGCGCCCCCAATGCGCCGAGCCAGGCTTCCGCCCCCGATGCGGCGGGCCGGCAGGCCTCCGGGGAGTACGATTACGCGCCGAGCGTCACGCCCGGATCTTCCCGCCCGTTCTCGCAGCCGCCGGCCGGAGGCCCTCCGTTCGGCGATCCGCACCAGGCGAACGGCATGGGCTACGGCGGGCAGGGGGGCGCCGGATACCCGCCGGGAGGAATGTACGGAGGCGCCTTCGAGCAGCCGAGGAGGAGAGTCTCCCCCTTGATTGTCGTCGTGGCGGTCATAGCGGTCATCGGCGTCGTGGTCGGAGCGCTCTGGGCGACCGGCGTCTTCGGAAAGGACAAGCCCGAAGCCAATCCGACCTCCGGCGTCACGGACACCACTGACCCAGACGATTCGACTCCTACCGACGACGATTCGACACCGACCGACGACGACACGACTTCGACCGACGACGACACGACGACGGACCCGACCGGCCCCTCGTCGCGGGACACCGACGATCCGCTGGGGAAGATCGGCTACCAGATAAAACCGGTGACGAAGCAGGGGGACGCCTACACGTTGCAGGACACATCCATTCAGGTTCTGGAGTACAAAGCCGACGCCCGGGAACAGGCAAAGGCTGTGAACAGCCAAGACTATAGAGACGATAGGAACTACATCGGCGTCAAGCTTCGGCTGACTTACAACGGCTCGAAGCGTGCATATCCCTTTGAGTACAGGTTCTACGTCGGCGATCAGTCGTCGAAGGATCTCATGTTCAACATTGAAGACAAATCTCAAGATTCGTTGATGTCGATAAAGCCCCTGGAAGCAGGCAAACCGATCGAAGGGTGGCTGT
>NZ_DBHHEV010000018.1:15452-29152 GCF_057238965.1 Peptidiphaga sp. | reverse complement strand
GCCTCAGCAGGTCGATCCCCTCATCAGGCTCCTCGACAGGCTCAGCTATGTCCCCGCGGGCCTCGCGGTGGTCATGGTGGTCGTAGCCTTGCTCCTCATACCCACGACTATCCGCCTGTCGGCTATGTCCAGGCGCGACGAAACCGAGATCATGCGGTACGTCGGCGCATCGAATTTCTTCATAGAGCTGCCGTTCATATTGGAGGGAGCGGCAGCCGCACTCATAGGATCGCTTTTGGCGGTAGGAGGCCTGTGGGCGGCCGTCGTCTACTTCATACAGGAGTGGCTGTCGGACACCGTCACGTGGATCCGCCAAATCCAAACCAGCGATCTGTTCGTCATCGCCCCATGGCTCGTCGTGGGGGCGGTGCTCGTGGCCGCTTCGGCTTCATGGATCACACTGCGTCGCTATGCAAAGGTCTGATTATGTCAATTAAAAGCTCCCGCTTCCTATGCGCCTTCGCGGCGGCAGCTCTCGCCCTCGCCGCAACGTCCCCGTCCCAGGCGGACGAGCGCGACGATCTGTTGAAGAAAAAGCAAGAGCAGGAGCGCCAGATCGAGAACTACAAGTCC
Organism: Peptidiphaga sp.; assembly: GCF_057238965.1. Taxonomy (NCBI): domain Bacteria; kingdom Bacillati; phylum Actinomycetota; class Actinomycetes; order Actinomycetales; family Actinomycetaceae; genus Peptidiphaga; species Peptidiphaga sp. The sequence goes on along the minus strand of NZ_DBHHEV010000018.1, from coordinate 28,579 downwards.
TCGCTCGAAGGCGTGAACACGAATCTGCAAAAGGTCTACCTTGACCTCCAGCAGACCCAGGCTCAGATTCCCGTTGCGGAGGCCGAGTTGAAAACGGCGAAATCAGAGCTGGCTGCCGCCACCCGTCAGCAGGAAGTCGTGGCGGGCCAGCTTCAAGCCGCGCAGTCTGAGCTCAACTCGATTGAAAAGGAGGTCCGTTCGGGCGAGAAGACCATCGCAGTCACCCGCAAGGACCTGGGGACGGTCGCCCGCGCCGAGTACCGCGGAGACACTCTCCCGAGCACGTGGGACCTGATGGTCGGATCGCGGTCCTCAGAGGACTTCTACAACTCGGTTTCGGCCACCCGCGCCGCATTCCGCAAGCAGACCGCGGAACTCCAGAAGGTCGGCGATGGCGCGAAATCGCCAGGCTCGCCAGAGCGCCGTGCGCAAAAAGGTCGCCCAGCTGAAGTCTGAGGCGGACGCGCTCGTGGCCGACAAGACGAGCAAGCAGAGCGCCGCGGAGTCGAAGGCCAAGCAGCTGTCTGCCCTTAAAACGACGTATACCACCCAGTCCCAGCAGCTGGAGGCTCAAAAGGGCCAGTTCCAGACGTCGATCCAAGAGGTCAACACCGCCCGCGACGCCACGGCTTCTCAGATCGCCGCGATCGACGCCGAAAACCGCCGCAAGGCGGAGGCCGCCGCGGCCGCGGCTCAGGCTGAGGCCAGGAAGAACAGCGCGAAGAAAGCCCCTGCGGCACCCGCTCAGCCTCAGCAGCCTGCGGGCGGCGGGGGAGGCGCGGGCCAGTCCGTCGTCGGCGGAGGCTTCCTCGTTCCCGTCATTCCGCGGCCCCTTCAGGTGACCTCGCCTTTCGGCATGCGTTATTACCCCTTCGGCGGGTACTACATGCACAACGGCGTGGACCTCAGGTCCCGCTGCGGGCAGGCGCAGGTCGCGGCCGGCGACGGGATCATCGCGAAGACGGTTCCCGCCCCCGGCAACTCCACGCACGGAAATCAGGTGTTCCTCAACCTCGGAGTCGTCAACGGGCATTCGTGGGTTGTCGTGACGAACCACATGTCCGGTTTCGCCGTCTCCGCCGGCCAGACGGTCAAAAAGGGCCAGCTCATCGGGTGGACCGGCCAGACCGGCCAGGTCACCGGATGTCACGTTCATATGGAAGTGTGGCGCGACGGAAAGGTCATAAACCCGATGTCGCTTCCCGGTTTCTGACGGGCTCGCTTTCTGTCGCTCCCCGGTTGGCTGACCGCTCTGGTTTGTGCTCCTTTTCGGTTCTCTGACCGCTTCGGTTTCTGTCGCTTTCCGACGGCTTCAGTTCACGGACTTCCAGGTTCTGAAGGTTCCGTCAGGCTCCGTCCTTTTTCGGGGGAGCGTGCGTCCGATGTGTTTGTTCGGCGTCGTCCTTCTCGAGGGACGGCGCCGGGCGTTCGGCTCGGTGCGCAACGTGTTTCGCATTGCCGGGTCGCCTCCGGCGGGAAGGCCGGCCGAATCCCCGCGCCGCTGGCCAGACGCCGGCGAAGGCGGTACGATGGACGCCTTGTCGGCCTGGGCTAGCGAAGGAGGATCCCGTGGCTAAGAAGAAAGACGGGAAGCCGACGGCGGCCCAGAAGGCGAAGGCGCAAGCCGACGCAAAGCAGGTGATCGCGCGCAACAAGAAGGCGCGGCACGAGTATTCCATCCTTGACACTTACGAGGCGGGAATGTCGCTGACCGGCACCGAGGTCAAGGCCCTTCGGCTGGGGCGCGCCTCGCTGGTCGACGCCTGGGTCGAAATCGACCGCTACGGCGAGGCTTGGCTTCACGGCGCGAACATCCCGGTATACGCGATGGGGACGTGGACGAATCACGCGCCCACGCGCAAGCGCAAGCTTCTGCTCCACAAACAGGAGATCGGCAAGCTCATGCAGAAGGTCCAGTCAAAGGGGCTGACCATCGTTCCGCTCGAGCTCTACTTCCTGCGCGGGCGGGCGAAAGTCGAGATCGCCTTGGCCGAAGGCAAGCAGGAATGGGACAAGCGCGAGACCATCCGCCGTCGCGACGCCGACAGATACGCGGAGCGTGCGATGGCCGCCGCCCGGCGCCGTTCGCGTTCTTAGCGACGCATACCGCTGCGAATTGAGCGGCGCCGCGCTGTCGCCTTCAGTGGGAGCAGACGCACGCTCATCGGGTTATTGAGGATTCCTCACGCGATTTCTTGTACTCGTCTGCCCACTGGCTGAATTTGCTCTTTGCCTCATCGAGACGCCGCGATCCGATGATCTCTAGCGCTGCCTTGTATGCGGGGCCAAAGTTGTCGTCGGTGGCGCCACCTGAGGCCCCCGTCACCTTCCACTCCATGGTGGGGCCGCCTACTTTGGGGTTCAGTTCCGCCGGGACGTCACGGAGAGCCTTGCACAAGGCCTGGGACTTTCGCGCGTCGACGGAAAATTCTTTCGCTTCGAACGTGGGTTTTTCTCCATAGCTCGGGCCGTGTGAAAACGAGGCTTTGGCGCCGTCGGCGGAAAGCACGAGGGTCCATCGCGACGAATACGGCGGAGGCGTCGAGCCGCTGCTCCATTTAATCCATCCGACGCACGGTTTTGTGACGTCGGTGTTTGTGGAGCCGTTGCTTTTCGAAGACTTCGAATTCGGGTCAGGCGTCGATCCGCAAGCGGCGAGCAGACCAAGTGCCGCTGAAATCGCCAGGAACTTCTTCATGGCCTTCGCTTTCTGTTGTCGCAACTTGACCTTGCCGTGGCAGCCCGGACGGCTGCCGCAACCTGATTCATGTCGCCGTCTTTTGATGAAGGGAACCTTCTCTTTCTACCATATCTCTGAATGGACGCGTACGCTGGCGCGAAAGGCGTCCGAAAAAATCGACGTCGGCGCTGAAGACTCTTAGACGGCAACCTTTGCGCTGAACGCCATTCTCTCGATTAAAACGCTATTCTTGGCGTTAAAACAACGCCATAGCCTTAAATCGACTCCATGTACGGGAGCAGGACGGGCAATGAGGAGCGGTGAAACTTTTTGTATTCGCATGCTCACAGTACGCTTGCTTATGGGGTGGAAGCGGCTGCGCGTTAGAATCAGGCTTATGGAAAACGCTGGTTTGAAAGGCGGCAAATGTTCTGCCTGAATTGCAACGCAGCCCTTCCGGAACATGCCGGTGTCTGCGGTCGATGCGGGATGCCGGTCAACAACGCCTCGCCCAATCGCCCCTTTAGCCAGATCGACCGCAATCAAACGCCGTTCCCTTATCAGAACGCCCCGACGGGCCATTCCGGAGGCCCGGCGGACTATCGGCAAGATTTCCCGGGTCACTCGCAGGGATCAACCGGTTATTCGGGGCCGATGCCCCTTGGAACGCCGACGGCGCAGGGAGGCTCCGCCTTGCCCTATAGCCCGGCTCAGTCTTACGGCCCCGCTCAGTCTTTTCCTTCGCAGCAGGACCCCATGCAGCAGAGCTGCGCTGCTTCCGGTCCTCAATCGCCGATGCAGCGGCCTGGGATGACTCAGCCCCAGCCCGCCATGCAGCAGCCCCAGTCCGCCATGCAGCAGCCTCAGCAGCCGACGTCGCAGGCTCCGGCTTCCGATACGCCGTTCGGTGCATATCTTGGAAAGGTGTCAGCGCGTCTTCAGGCACCGCCGACCTACATACCTGAGCTTTCGAGCTATCTCATGGTGAACAAGCGTTTTTCCGGGGCGTTGGTCAACATCCACCAGTTCTTTTTCCTCACCCAAAACGACGCCTGCAATGGGGCAATGATGCAGCAGTTCACAGAAGGTTGCGTTTCCTTTGCGCTCAACAATTACAAGGGCGCGCCTCGAGGCCTGCAGAAGGGCATTGGAATTTACCCGGTAATGTGCCAGACGGCACCGAGCCCCGAAGTCATTTCTTATACGAAGCGCAAGCCAGACGCTCATTTTTCCGCCTTCGCGCTGCCGTGCTCCGTGAATCTTTCTACGGGATGGCTCGAGTACCTTGACAAGACCCCTGTGTGGGGGATGGCAATGTGGCGCGGAATCAAGAACGCGGCTAAGGAAGTGCTGCAATACTGACGTCAAAAACGGCGGTCTGCGCGGCGTCTTGAACCGGACGGATTGCCGGTGAGCGCATGTCCCGCATATCCCCGCGCTTCTCGCACCCCGCCGCCTCTCACAGCGCACTCTCATAACGCGGCTCCGCGGCTGGCGATGACGTCCCGGTACCAGTGGAAGGATTTCTTCCGGTATCGCCTCAGGGTGCCCGTACCATCGTCGTCGCGGCCGCCGCAGATGAGTCTCCTTGGCTGGAGGCGCTGCCTTGCTTAGAGGCGCGGCCCTGCCCGGAATCTTTGTCGTGTTCGGGGCCTTTCTGCTTCGCAAGCGACCTCTCGAAGCCCGCAGACCTCAGCCTGTCCTGGAGCGCCGCGGCGTACTGGCGGTATCCCGCGGAATTCGGGTGATACCAGCTGATGAAGTTGCCGACGGCGAAGTAATTTATCGGATGGATCCATAGATCGTCGCCGTCCTCCTTGCTCCGGTCGGCGTGCGGCTGGTGCCCCTCGAAACGATCGGCGACGTCGCTGACGAATATCGTCTGCCCCGGATGGGATGCGTTGTCCGCTTTGACGATCTCGGCCATCTTTTTGTTGCCCTCCCGGCTCAGAGCCCGGATTTCGTCGCTGACATGCACCGTGGCGCCCGAACTGTCGCGCAGCGTGAAGGAATCGTCGCGGACGAGCATGGGGTAGGCCATGACCGCGATCGTGGCGTCCGAGCGCAGGCCGCGTTGACGGATCGCGCTGAAGATGCGTCGGTACTTGCCTTCGACGCCGTTAAGGGATCGCCTGGCTTCAGCGATGCTGTTCCGACATTCATCCGCCTGGCTTTTAGATATGAGGCACGTTTTGAGAAGGCTGCCGAAGCCCATATCGTTGCCTCCGATCGTCATGACGACGAGGTCTGTTCCGCTCGAAACGCCCTCCGCCTGTGGCCCGTTGATCACCGAACTGCCGAGCACGGCGCTCTTCTGACTTATCGTGACCTGTTCGATTCGCGAGTTCGCGCACGAAACGTCGCGAACCTCGACGTCGGCGCCGCGTTTGCGAAGGCTCTCCGCATAGAGGTTTCCCGTGCTGTTCGGGCTTCGGAAGCACCTTCCGCCGGAATAGGAGCCGCCGCCGACGCCCGAAGAATATGAGTCGCCCATGATGGTGATGGAAAGCTTGGCGCCTTCGAGGTTGTTGAGATCTTTGCGAGGCGAGGCCGACGACGGCGATTGCCCCGAAGCCCCGCGAACGTTGGAGGCTCCTCGGGCTTTAGCTGAAGCGGACGCGCGGGACGTCCTCTGTGCGGCGGCCCCTTTGGACGTCGAGGCCGCCTGGGGTTCAGAGGCCGAAGGCGCGTTGCAGCCGATCATTCCGCCTATCGCAAAAGCAGCCACTCCCGCGAAGGTCAGCCTTTTGCGCGTTGAGCCCTTGCGTGTCGAGCTTTTCTTCATCGCCTGTCCTTCTCGTTTTTGCATCCTATATTCATTGTCCTCGTTCTATTCTTGGCTGTCCGCGACACTCGTCTCTTTTCGCCGTCGGCAATCCTATGTCGGCGGTCACGCGTGCATGCGGGTGGTGTGCGCGAAGGGCGAACTGGCTCTGGAATTCGACGGAGAATCGATATAGAATTGCTGAGCTTCAACAGAGGCGCGTTCAATGAGAACAGAATACGGGGATGATCGGTTTCGACGGCGACTGTGCGCCGAAGGGAAGCGGGTCGAGGATGCAGAGTCATCTCGTTAACGATTCTCTGCAAACCAATAGGTGCCAAGAACAAGAGCACCGATTTCGCCCTCGCCGCCTGAGCGAGCTCCGAAATCCGTCAGCCTAAGGGTGCTTTCCTCTTAGAATCTGGCGTCGACTTTGAAAGCCACTGCTGAGCTGACACGCAGCGGGTCAGCTCGGGACTTTTACGCTGCTAGGTCTGTCAGCGACTTGTTCGCGTGAGCGCTGGGGCCGAAAACAACGCACTGCGAACTGCACCCGGAGAATACTTGGGCAAGCATCGTCGGACGCGGGTTCAATTCCCGCCATCTCCACTGAAAACATCTGACCTGCGTAAATGTCCTCTTTGTTAGCACTAAAGGAGTTCAACACGTGCGCCATGGGGGCAGTGTTGAACTCTCGACCGAGAGTCCGCACTGTCCCTGTTTTCTTGCCTCCAGAGGGTTCTCGCTGCGGTTTTGGCGCTCCCGTTGTTTAGTAGTATGATCGTAGGGGAGAGGACTCACATGGAATTGAAGCGGGAACACGTCGAGTGGCTGAGCATCGTTAGATACCAGTCTGATCTTGCAGAGAACCAAGCGAAGGAGCCGGAACCGCTCAACGCGGTAAGTATCTCGACCATCCACGATGCAGTCGAGTCGATGCTGAGCCTTATTGCGGAGGCCCATCAAGTAGACACTCCGGGCAAGGACTTCGCGAAGTTGTTTGATACCGTCAGCAATCATATGAAAACTCGGGGCGGTGACCTGTCCGGTCATCGCCATGCCATGATTGCTCTGAACAGCGCCCGTGTCGGTTTCAAACACCACAGCAATCAAAGCAACAAGCAGACGATCGACAGACACATCGCGAACGGGCTCAACTTCCTCGCTGACGCAGCCGAGCAAGGGCTCAACACCCCGTTCGCCGAAGTGTCGCTGCTCGGCTTTGTGCGTGATCCCAAGGTGCGCGAGTACATACACCGAGCGGATAACTGCAGCTCTGGCGCAGACGAAGATCGCATGCTTGCTTTTCAGTACCTGCGCCTCGGCTTCGAGACGCTGGTGCAGGGGTACCGGCAAAGCAAGAGCTACTACCCGGGAAGGCCCCTCGTCACGACCAAGCCGAGCTTTCTTCCTTCAGTTTTCGATATCCGAGATCATGGCGGGACGGTCGGAAAGAAGACATTCGAGTGGTTGGAGAACTTGGATAGTTGGGTGAGAATTCTCGTTCTGGGGATCGACGTCCAAGAGTACACGTTCTTCTTGGCATATACGCCGGGGGTCATGATGACGTTGGATGGGCAGGCGCATTTCCGCTGGCGTCCTGGGCCCGACCTTTCCGACGACGTCTTCCGCCGTTGTCGCCAGTTCGTGGTGGAGTCGGCGATTCGGCTGGGACGCAGAGACTTCGCCTACGACGCCTGGAACGCGCGCCAGTCTTTGCCGGAAGATCAGCGAAACACCGGGATAATCCGTGTGATGGCCCCCGACGAGAACGGGCTGTTGACCCCCCATGAAGACCATGACGACGCGAGTTCCGCAGAAGAGGCTCAGTAATCCCAATCCCAATGGGCGTCCCGCCTGATGATGTCGAGCGGCGACAGCCGCTAGAGGTATCCGGGGCTGCCCGCCTTGACCTATTCGACCTCGCCTTGGGCGGCGAACTCACCAATTTGATGCCCGTCGCCTTACGCAGCCAGTGAAGGACTGGAGCGCAGAATCAGATGTGAGCGGAACACAACAAGTTCGACACGTACCCCCTGAGTTCCACTCTTTCAGGTCCTGCGACGTCGGTTTGGCGTCGCAGGGCCTTTTTATGTCTGCCTGCAAGTTTTTCGGCGTCCGTTTGCCGGACCGGCACCGCTTCGCAAGCTTAGCCTCCCTCCGAGCTCCCGCTTGGCGGGAAGGGCGGAAGTCGGACAGGCTTTCCCCTCGCCAGCCCGCCCCGGGCTCTCGCCTGGCGGTGGCTCGCATCGCGGGAGGCCGTCGTCTCTGGCGCATGAAGCGGGGGCAAAAGGGGAAAAGGGGAAGACGAGAAAGATTGGCTAAAACTTGGAGTTCAAACAGACAGTCTGAGAGTGAGCGTTCCGATAGACTAATAGACGCTCACTATTTACAGGGAAGAATCAAGGAGGATTCAATGTCCCAGCCAACTCCCGCGCCCACGTGGGCGCCAGTCCCAACGGCGCCCAGACCGCAGTTGAAGAAACCCTTCTATAAACGTTGGTGGTTTATTGCGATTGTCTCGATTGTTGTGATCGCTGCCATCGGGCAGGCTCTTGAAGAGGGAAAGACCTCGAGCTCGAAGAACGCGTCCCAGACTCAAAGCGCGTCCCAGTCTCAAAACGTGCCCGGGGCCGAAGCTGCGCCTCAGGACCAAAGCGCGCCCGAGGCTAACGCTGCACCTCAGACCCAAAGCGCCCCGGAAACGGCCGCCCCTGCTGCGGTGCCGACTCCAGAGGCTGAGCCTAAAGTTCCCCGCGTTCCCCGCGAGTATCAGAATGCTCTCGAGTCGGCTAAAAGCTACTCAAACGTCATGCATATGTCGAAGAAAGGTATTTACAACCAGCTAATCAGTCCGTACGCCGATAAATTCCCTGCTGAGGCTGCTCAATACGCGGTCGATAACCTTCAAGCTGATTACAACGCAAACGCGCTTGCCAAGGCAAAGGAGTACCAAGAGACCATGCACATGTCTTCTCAGGCCATTCGCGACCAGCTCACCAGCGAGTATGGCGAGAAATTCACCGCCAGTGAGGCGGATTACGCTGTAGCGCATCTCAACGACTAGCAAAAACTGACGATGCCAGCACAGAGGGCCGGAGGCAACGCAGACCGCCGGTGTCAGCGCTAACTGTCAGCGCAAACTGCTGATGCCCGTACAGGAGGCAGCCCCGGATTCCGACACGCGGTTCGGGGCTGCCTCTGAGAGCGGTTTCGATGTAGCTTATCGTGTGTTACCGAGAAGAAGTCAGCCTAGCTCCTCGACCTCGGACCTTGCGGGGGCCTTATCGGCTTCGGCCTCGCGTTGTCCGCCGGTTTTGACTTCGGTTTTCAGCTCCGGCTCGGCTTCGGTTTTGCCGTTGCGAGTTGGCTCGGCTTCGCTTTTGGGCATAGGCCCAGCTTCGCTTTTAGGCTCCGGCTCGGCTTCGATTCCCGGATCGGCGTCGGCCTTGCGCATTGACCCGGCTCCGGGTTTGGACGACGACCCGGCTCCGGGTTTGGCTTTGGGCGCCGGCTCGGACTTCTTCGCCGACTCGGCCTGGGTTCTCGCATCGGCGGCAATGGGAGTCTTCGGCGCGATCGCGCGGCCCTTCTGTTTGTGAACCTTGCTCTTCCTCGGCGCTGCGGCGTCGTCCCTCTTCGCCGAATTCTTTGCGGCAGGGGAGGGGGCGCCCCTGCGCGGACCCTCGAAATCGGGGCGGCCGGTGCCGTGATCGACCGTTGGGCGTCCGAGCCCCTTCGCCAGGAGGGAGGAGCGCCCGGCTTGGAAGTCTGCGAGAACGTCCCGAACGCCGATCGCGCTCGCCTGGGGCGGCCGGTGGATGACGTCGAGAACCGACAGCAGCGTGGAGACGAGCACTCCGGCGTTGCGATAGACGAGGTAGCGGCTGGTCCACTCCGGCCGGAACTTTTCCTTATAGGAGCGCAGGCCCTTGAAATTGTACGCGCGGTTGCCGAAGTCGTAGATGTAGCGCACGACCTTCTGTTTGCTTCCCGAATAGACTGCCCGCCCGGTGTTCGACAGCGGCGCCATTCCGAGGTTGTAGTACTCGTACCCGGCGTCGCGCGCCCACTCGATGAGGGAAATGAAGATTCCGTCCATCGTGCCTCCGGGGGCGTCCGGACGAATGCGCATGAGGTCGATAGACGCGACGTTCGGGCTGGCCGGCATGATCGATGCGAAACCCTCGATCCGCTTCTCGTTGCGCACGACGGCGATGGGGGCTCTCCCAAGATAGGCCGGATCGAAGCGCCCCAGTGAGAATCCCATCTCCTCGCGTTTGCCGATCCAAGCGTCGGAGACGGATCGAACTTCGTCGAGGAACTCTTGCGTGAATGGAGGTTCGATGAGCTCGAAGTGGGTTCCCTTTTCCTCCATGCGGTTGCGCATGCGCCGGAAGATTTTGCCCTTGTTTCCGACGTTCGAATAGGTTCCCAGATTGAGCATCGCGTCTTCGCCGATCTTGACGAAGGTAAAGCCCTGATCCGCACATGTGGCCAGGTACTTCGCCGAAAGCTCGTAGATCGCGACGTTCATTCGGTGTTCCTCCGCCAATCGAACGAATTCGTCGATGGCCGCCTCGAAGCTCTTTTCGTTGCCGATCGGATCGCCCAAGATAATGAGGTTGTTGCGATGAGGGCGGTACAGGAGTGCGACGTCGCCCTTGGCGGAATAGAAGACGTGCTTGTCTCCGAGGAAAAAAAGATGCGAGTACTCGTTGCCGCCGTACTTGGCCAAAAACTCCTCGTAGCGGGCCACGTCTTCCTCCGTCGGAGGCGTGAATTCCAGGCGTCCTCCCCTGGAAAAGAGGATCGTCAGGGTCAGGATGACGCATAGGGCGCCGTAGAAGAAGGTGTGTCTCAAGGCCGTGCCGTGGTCCGGGAAGGGCCGCTCGATCTGGTGGTCGTGGTAGAGACGCCACAGAAAGATCCCCAGGGGAATGCCGACGATCGTCAAGGCGGAGACGACGAACCCCTTGGCCGTCAGCTTGAGCGGAGCCCGATTGAAGGCGTTGCGCACCGAAAAGAGGATTGTGGAAAGCACCAAAAGGATGAGCGCTTCTTCCCAATCGAGGCCCTTTGCGATGGACGTGGCCGCCCCCGCCACCATGATCGTGAGCGAGATTCCCCAGATTCTGGCGACTCGGGCGCGAATGCCTCGGGAAAGGATGATGAGCATGATCCCGATGAGCAGGGTCGTCATTCGCGACGCCTCGATGACGCCGTGAGGGACGATGTTGTTGAGTATGTCGAATCGTCTCGAAATGGCCGGGCTGAAAACGGAAATGATGAGGACGACGCCGGCGAGGAGTGTCCCGATCCATAGGACGGTCACGAGGGTGTCCTCGCGCTTGCGCTTGTCTCCCAAGCCGATCTTCGGCGCCAGCAGCTCGCTCGCCCCGTAGAGGCTGGCGAGAATCCAGGGAATCGCGTAATAGCAAACGCGATAGACGATGATCGCCAGAAGAAGGCCCGTGGTGTTGTATCCGACGCCCTTGAAAAGGGTCGCCACCGTCAGATCGAAGGTTCCCAGCCCGCCCGGGATGAAGGATATGAGGCCCACCAGGGTGCCCGTCGAGTAAACGAACAGGGAAAGCCACAGATCCGCTTCGGGGATGAAGAGGAGAACGCACGCCCAGAAATACACGCCGGCGATGACCCAGTCGAAGAGCGAGGCGAAGGTCATCTCCGTTTTCTGTTTGAAGTTTTGCAGTGCGAAGGGGGAACGGCTCAAGTCGATTTTGCCGATTTTGAGTTTCCCGCCCCAGAAATAAAGCGGAATGTAGAGGCTCATGACGAGCGGGACGATCCACAGGCCACCGCGGTCGTACTTGATCGCAAAGGGAAGCGTGGCGACGAGCATGACGAACAGTCCGATGAGGTTGGACGCCCACACCGCCAGGGTGATCTTCAGCGCCGTGTCTTTGTCTGCGCCCGCTTTCGCGTAATACTTTGCGCGAATCGTCCCTCCGGTCAAGCCTCCCAATCCCGCGAAGTTGTTGAAGGCTTGGGCCACCCACCCGATTTTCAGGGAGGTCCGAATGGGTATCTTCACACCGAAATGACGCGAGGCGAAGATGTCGTAGGCGCCCGTCGCCGTGAAGGCCAGAGTTCCGCCGACGACGATCGCAAGCAGAGTGGGGCGCGGAACCTCGGTGAAAAGCTCGGCCATGTTGGGGCCCGAGATCGTTTCGAACTCGCCGCGGGCAACGAGGAAAACGCCGATCGCCATAAGCGTGTAGAACGTGTACCTCGCTACGCGCGGATGCGCTTTGACAACGTCAACGATCTTCTTCATACGGCCTTTCCGTCCGTCTACACTCGAGTTTTCCGTTTTTCGGCGCCCGAGTCTTGCATCTGTCGTCGCCCGAGGGCTGTTGGCGGAGCATGCCGCCCAAAAGGCCAATGCTACCCGAGAGTGCCGGGTGCGCCATTTGATTCGGGCTTGCGCCGACGGCGCCGGGCTTGGCGTCTGCCGTGCCTGTGCGCGCGGCGTCGGGTTGTGTTCCGCGGTCGGCGCTGGAGTGTGCCGTGTGGTCGGCGTCGGACGCAATGCGATTAAGCCTGCGTTCGTCAGTGGGCCGCGTTCGGGTAAGTGACGGTTTCAATCCTTTGCTCGCTTGTCGTCGCTCTGCACACCTGGGTTATAGCTCTACTTACTATGGCGGTAGATCCTGGGAGCTTTCTGATGGTTGTGCTGTGGGCGGCGATGGACGAAGTCGTCCGCGGCGAGACCGGTGTGTTGCGATCGGCTGTGCCGCGATTGACTGTGCCGTGATCGGCTGTGCCGTGATCGGCTGTGCCGTGATCGACTGTGCCGTGATCGGCGCGACAACACGGTGATCGGACACGGCGTGTTCCGGTTCGACGGCGTTGATTCGGGCTCGACGCGTCGGGCGGACTTGGTCGACGTTGTCGGGCGGACTTGGTCGACGTTGTCGGGCGGACTTGGTCGGACTGCGACCGTCATGTCGGCGTCGCTCCGGTGTCTTGTCGGCGTCGTTCTGGTGTGCTCGCCGGCGTCGCTCCGGTGTCTTGCCGACGTCGCCTTTTCAATGATCGAGAATGCCGCGCTGCCTTGGAACTCGTTTTGGAAGTGCGACGCTAGCACGCCGCGTGGAGTTTGGCCAATAGCGTGATTGCGGGCCCGCAGGTGTCCAAATGCCTTGCAATTACTCATACCGTAGATGGACTTCGAGGCCTAAAAGTTACGCATCTCACTTAAAACGCGCCACTTAATGCCCGAATTTACGCCAGTTTGCCGTGAAATCCGCTAGATTACTGAAGTAGTGGCCCATCCGGGCCCTTCACTTCAACGAAAGGTATGGGTATGTCCATCAACCGTACTGAACTTATTGCCAAAATTGCCGAGAAGGCGAGTCTGTCGAAGACGGACGCCGACAAGGCCGTTGCCGCGCTCCAGGACGTCTTGGTCGATTCGCTCTCGAAGGGCGAGGCGGTCAAGATTACGGGCCTCCTGGCTGTGGAGCGCACGGAGCGCGCCGCCCGCAAGGGACGCAACCCCCGCACCGGCGAGGAAATTCAGATTCCCGCCGGTTACGGTGTCAAGCTGACCGCCGGCTCTGCTCTGAAGAAGGCCGTGACGGAATGATCGCGGGCCAGGCCTGCGATCTCTCGAGCCTGGACTGCGATAACCGATTTTTCCACCGCGACGTGAGGCCT